>NZ_NJBR02000005.1:0-23273 GCF_002204235.2 Wolbachia endosymbiont of Wuchereria bancrofti | reverse complement strand
TTTTGAGATGAAAGAACGAAATTGCCGAGGGAAAATCTATGCAGCAAGAGAAGGTCGTGTAATGAGTAATAGTTCCTTATGGTTACTGTTATGTAAAGTATATAGTGTGAGGGGAGAGGCAAGGTTTGAAGTTAATTAAGAGGAAGCGGAAATAGTGCATAAACTGTTTGCGTGAGTAGGTCAAGAAAGAGCGACTTTAAGAGAAGCTGTACAATGACTGAAAAAGATGTGTATTATTATACCAAAGGGCAAAAGAGATTGGCATCCAAGTGCAATTAATAGAATCTTGAGGGATCCTGCATACAAAGGGCAAGCAGCATTTAGTAAAACGAAGTTAGGTCCAATAAAAAAAGAAGTGGAGTAGGAAATGCGCAAAAAAAGCTATTCCGTCTATCATAATGACCGAGAAAGTTGGATCAATATAACAATACCAAATGTAATTGGAGAAAAATTATTTGATGCAGTACAAGAACAACTGGCTGAGAATAGGAAAAGAGCAAGAGTACGGAAGAGTAAAGGAACGTCTTTACTTCAAGAGTTGGTTATATGTTGGCGTTGTAGATATACCTATCACAGTGTAAAAAGTGGCGATATTAAAAGAAGCTACTATCGTTGTAGTGGTCCTAACCTTTATTATTGTTATAGTGAAATCAGAAGATGTAGTGGTAAGCTAATTCGTGCAGGAATATTGGAAACTCCTGCCTGGGAAGAAGTGGAAAACTTATTAAAAGAGCCAAACAGAATTATAAAGGAGTACTAGCATAGAATTTCAGAGCATAGAAAGCCACTGGATAAAGCGTTTGAAAAACAGAAAGGTAGATTGAATAGAGATATTGAGATACCCATTGATGGCTATACCACAAAACATAATCTTGAAGAGGAAGAAAGGAGATTAAATCAAAGTATTGAAAGGCTCACTTACGGTTATAATAAAGGGAATATAGAAACAAGGGAGAGTTTGAGCGGATAATAAAAAAGAGAGAGGAAGATTTGGAGAAAGTTAAAAAGCAAAAGGAAAAGATAAAAAATCAGGAAGCAGTACAACGGGAGTTGGCTAGTATTACAAACAGCCTAAAGAGGTTTTTCTCTAGTGTTAAGCAGAGCTTGACCAATTGCATTGGATAGACAGACGTAGTGTAATAAAGAAATTAGTCAAGAGAATTGAGATTAGCCTTGATCGCATAACCATAGTGTTTCAAATAAAAAAATTTGTCTAACCTTACCTAAAATGGATGAAGTCAAAATATATAATGTTATCACAGGAGTTTTGATTCAATATAAACCCTAAAAATTGTTGCTTTCATTATCTCGCTCCTTAAAAGATTATAAACAGGTTCTTAAGATGAGATGGACTCAATAAGGTGCAATGTGGTTTGAGGCAAAAATTTAAAGTCTTTTCGCTTGTATCTCAACTACACCTCTGCATCTATTCTTTATTATTTACGTGTTTAAGGATAACTTCTGCTAACTCCTTACTAATTCTAGCTACACTTTGAATTTCAGCTAGAGAAGCTTTGCTTATGTTTTCTACCGAACCAAAATGAGACATCAACGCATTTTTTCTTTTGTTACCGATGCCGGTTATTTTGCTTAACGGTGAAACAAAAAACTGCTTATCACGTTTTTTCCTGTGCGAGGTTATTGCAAAACGATGAGCTTCGTTGCGTAGTGATTGTAGGTAAAGCATGACTTTGCTATCATTTTTCAAAGTAAAATCTTCTCTGTTTGGCATATAAAATCTCTCATTTCCTGCATTGCGGTAAGAGCCTTTTGCCATACAAGCAAAAGGAACATTTATATTTAATATGTTTAACACATTCTGTACTACGGAAATATGTCCTGGACCACCATCAATCAGTAGAAAATCAGGAACCACGTCCTTTATATTGCCGGAGAAACGTCTGGTTAGCACTTCCCTCATCATTTTATAGTCATCTCCTAAAATTTCTTCTTTGATAGTAAATTTTCTGTATTCACTTTTTAAAAAACCTTCCTTTCCTGCAACAATCATAACACCAACTTGTTGATTTCCAGATATATGGCTATTATCATAAACTTCGACACGTTTTGGAATATTTGGTAACAGGAAAACTTTACTAAGCTCTTCAAATTTTTCTAGGTTGTTTTTATAATCAGTGAGCTTTTGCTCTAAGCTATGCTGTGAGTTATCATAAACAAATTTTAACAAATCATGTTCTTTTTTACTTTTTGCGTGCAAGGCTTTTATTGGTTTGTGAGTAACGTTACGTAGTGCTTGCTCTATAAATTCCTTACCTGTAACAAAGTCAGAAACATAAATTTGTGCTGGAGGTATGTTAGCTGAATTATACAATTTGATTAAAAAGGTGGATAAAATTTCATCATCTGGATGATCACTACAGTTTTCGACAAAGTAAGGAGTGCTTCCATAGTTATCTTTATTTCTGAATGATAACACACCAATACACGCCAGATCCTCTTTACGTGCAATGCCGAAAAAATCTGCATCTTTTTCAAAAGAAAAATCCATTGACTGCATTTGAATTTGTTCAAGGAACTTTAACCGATCTCTATATATAGCAGCAAGCTCATAGTTCTCTTCTTTGCTACACTTTTCCATTGTAGAGAATAACTGTCTTTTCACTTTCTCATTCCTTCCAAGCAATGTGTCTCGTGTTTGTTTTACTGATTGACAGTAATCATCTTTTGTAATTTTACCAACGCATGGTGCTGAGCAGCGCTTAATTTGATATTCAATACATGGCCTTTTTGTTGAGGAAAAATATTGATCTGAACATACTCTTAAAAGAAAAGTTTTTTGCAATGACAACATAGTTTGCTTAACAGCAGCGACAGATATAAAGGGACCATAATAGTGAAATTCACCCTTTTTGAATTTTCCTCTGTATTGCGCTATTCTTGGGTAATTGTGCTTGGAAATCACTATATGAGGATAAGATCTTCCATCCTTGAATACAATATTGTAAGGTGGCTTCAATGATTTGATTAGCCGTGCTTCAAGAAGTAGTGCATCTATTTCATTTTCAGTGACGAGTACTTCAACCTTAATAACTTGCGAGAGCATAAATTTAGTTCGTTCAGAAAGGTTTTCATATCGAAGGTAGTTAGATAACCTTGATTTTAAGTTTTTTGCCTTTCCAACGTATAAAACTTTGTCCTTATCTCCAATCATTTGATACACGCCACAAGATTGTGGAGATAACTCGATTTGTTTTTTTATTGCTTGAATATTTATGGCATAGCCCATTGTTTAACTTGTATAAGGTTAAAATATGCTACTAAATGAAATGTGGAAACTACATTAGCAAGCAAAGACAATCTATTTCTTCTTAGCTTATCAGAATCGCAGTTGATCTTTACACTGTTCATAAATTGATTAATAAATGGGGTAAAACGGATAAGTTCATCAAGCGCTGCATTAAAGTTGCCACTTTGCATTGCTTGTTTAATGTTTCTACAAGCAGTTATAGCATAATCTGATAATACCATTTCTTCGCTTTCAATTAAAAACTTCTTATTATAGAGTGCACTGTAAGCAGTATTATCATTTTTTTCTGCTTTGTTCACTATGTTACTGACCCTTTTATAAGTGCTCAGGATCTGCTTGCCTTCAGGCGTACTAAGGTAACGATCCAATATAACAGTTTGCTTTTCTGCTGTAAGCAGATCATTAATATCATCTTTACATAATATTGAATCTACAATATCTTGCCTTATATCTCTGTTCTTTAAAATAACCCTGAATCTTCCTAAGCAAAACTTAAGCACCAGCTCTGCTCTACTTAACTTATGGGGGTGATTAACTGACGTTACATCTTTAGTAAATACAAGCTTGGGATATAAAGATACTGATTTATCTATCAATAGCCTGATCGGAATGTGCAAATTATTTTCAAGTATCATTCTAATTACACCCATTGCCATTCTCCGTAAACCAAACTGATCATACGAGCCGGAAATCTTTTCACCTGCTGCAATTAAACCAACCAAACTATCTATCTTATCGGCAATGGACATAACAATTGCAGCAGGAGACTTAGGGCACTCTTGCTCTGGCCCAATTGGCTTATAATGTTCAGTTATAGCTTCCACTATCTCCCTATCTTCTTGGAAATAAGAAGCATAATATCCACCCATTATTCCTTGCAATTCTGGAAACTCTTTTACTATCAATGTTGCTAGATCAGCTTTTGCTAAATATGCGGCACGCCCAATTTTAATTAGTGAAGCACGTGGAACATATATTGCTATATATTTTGATAAAGTTATAATGCGCTTTACTTTTTCTCCAATACTACCGAGAGAAGCATGGAATAATATAGAGTCTAATTTTTTGACATAAAAATCCAGATTTTCCTTTTTGTCCTGGGATATCAAAAATTGGGCGTCAGCAAGACGCGCTTCCAATATTCTTGCATGTCCTTTAACAACTTCATCATTGTTAACATTTACAACAGTAATAAAATGTGAAATTTTCTGTCCATTGCTCAAAGCAAGGTACTTTTGCTGTGTATTAATTATGCTAAGAATTACTTCCTTTGGTAATCCCAATAATTTCTCTTGGTTCACTTCACCAAATAATACGATTGGCCATTCTATAAGTCCTGTCAGTTCATTTAGTAAATAATCATTTTCTTCAAGTTGTAAATTCTGCTCCTTTGTAAATTTGTTAATCTGATCCAATATAAATTGCTTTCTTTTGCCCGGCTGAAGGATTACGTTATTTTTCTCTAGCAATTCGAAGTAGTCTTTAGGTGTTCTAACAGTTAATGCTGTGCCACTTGAGAGAAACCTATGGCCATATGTTATGTTGCATACTGTTACCCCTGCAAAAGATATAGGTATTATCTCGTTATTTAAAGTACATAAAATATTTTTAATTGGCCTAACCCATCTTTCTTTTCTTTCACTCCACCTCATACTTTTTGGCCAAGAGAAACTTTTGAGCATTCCCTCTAGTTGATTTTTGAGGAATTCTTTGATGTTAAATGAGCAAACGTCCTTTTTAAGGTAGTAAAAGTCTACATTATTCACTTTGCGAACAAATAGATCTGTTTCGCTTTTTTTATTCTTCCTTAAAAAACCTTCGATGGCACTTTTTGATGCGTTGACATTTGGTCCTTTAATTTCATTGTTAGAACCTTTTAGCCCAGAAATGCTTATATTGTCAACAAAAAGAGTGATGCGACGTGCCGTTATAAAAACTTCTATAGATGCAAATTTCACATTATTTTTACTGAAAGCATTAGTGATATAACTCTTAACTTGAGCTGCAGCTGAGTTCTGCATTCTCGATGGTATTTCTTCTGAAAGGCATTCAAACAATAATTGTGATGGCATATGTTACTTACTCATATATAACTCACAACATTTTTTTGTCAGCTCTCTCACTCTACCAATATACGCTGTGCGTTCATTTACGCCAAGTACACCTCTTGCATCGAGCAGATTAAGTAGATGACTAGTTTTAACACATTGGTCATAAGCTGCTACCGGTAACTCTTTTTCGATAAGAAATTTACACAGTTTTTCTGTATCTTCAAATTGCTGTTGTACTACTTCGGTATTATAATAGTCTAATGCCAGGTAAGAAAGTTCATACTCTCTTTGCTTAAAAATATCTCCGTAAGTTACACCATTGTCATTCCATATTATATCATAAACATTATTTACACCTTGTATGCACATTGCTAAACGTTCCAACCCATACGCCACTTCACCAGGGATTATTCTGCAGTTAATATCCCCTATTTGCTGTATATAAGTAAGTTGTGTTACTTCCATTCCATTGCATGTCACCTCCCACCCAAGCCCTGATGCGCCAACACTTGGATTTTCCCAATCATCTTCAATAAACTTAATATCATATTTTTCTGTGGATATGCCAAGAGCCTTTAAGCTACTTAAATAGACATCTTGCAAATTATTACCAGATGGTTTTATTATAACCTGGTATTGATGATGTTGATGTAAGCGATTAGGATTGTCACCATAGCGTCCATCTGCTGGCCTAACTACTGGTTGTAGATATGCAATTTTTGTTGGTTTTGCGTCAATTGCTGACATGATTGTTGCAGGATGCAATGTTCCAGCCCCAACCTCAGATGTATATGGGTAGAGTATGATACATCCTTCACCAGCCCAAAAATCTTGTAATTCTTTTATTATGCTTTGTAGATTCACGCAAACCACACACTTTTTATACTGAATATATAAACAAATAAGTACTATTCAATACTTATTTTTCTAACAGTGTTATGTAAATAGTTGCCTAAAACCGCTGAACTTTCTTTCATATACTGAATTATGCTCTTGTTTAGGATAATTGCATTATGCATAATTAGGTCGCAGAATATAAATGCAGTTAAATATAGCAAAATTACTGCATAAAAGGTATGGAAAATCCCTTCAAATGTGATTGATATTGCATTGTTATAACTGAGCTGTATTGAACTTATTGGCCAAGGTTTTATCACTTCCACAAAGTTAAAAAATATATAAGGTATTATAAAAAAGAAGAATAAGTGCATAAAATCATTAAACCAAAATGGACATTGAAGTATCTGCTTGCATACATTCCCATAGAGGTTACTCACAGTATAATAAATTGACATTATTGCTGGCATTGAAAGTGCAACGGTCAGTACCTGTCCTGACGCTATTTGTATTACTATGTTTTCATCACTGCTTGCTGAAGGGTCCTGAGCATGAAAAATAGATATTCCAACTAATTGCAGTATTAACATAACTACTGCCAACTTCATAAAAATAGCAGCCACGACTATGCCGGAACTTGGCATCTTATATAGTATAAAATCGCCTCCATATGTGAGAATTAATGTAATGTCTGCAACAAGTAATATTAAAAAAGAAGACCAATAGTTCTGCCAACCTGGTAAATATCCTATTCCTAGAAAAGAGCTTACTGTTTTAGCAGGAAAAATCTTACCTAATATCTTCCCCAGAATTGTCCACAAAACTCCCATATACTTAAGTAATGTTCAGCTAACAAGACTATAATACTTTATTGTAATAGACTTATCAATAGTTCAAAACACGATTGAAGGGTTTTCCATGATATCGACAGCTAAAGAAAAGTATCAACTAAGTTTATGGTCTATTACTACTGTTTTTGCAATTTTATCGTGAAGAAATTGCTTACGCTGGTTAAAGATTGCAAGTAATATGGTTAAGATTGATTCAACTATGAATAGATTAGAAATATTGAGTAGTGTGTGACAGATTATAAAATACGACACTCCAAAAGCTGCTGTTTTCTTTATTGCTTGTGTTAGAGTAATTTTTCAAGTGTATTCTCGTCTTTTACACGCATGCGAAGTAACAATTGTCCTGGAGTACCACCAAATTCTATTATCGTAAATACATAAAATGTTAATTCCAGTATTACCTCTATTACTTGTATAATCACTGCTTTATCTAAAATTATTTCAGTCACATTGAGTAATAGAGAAGGCGCTCGGTAAATCGAGTAGTAAATCCAATGACAAACCCTATTCCCTATGCTAAGATGTAATCAATGGCAAACGTAAGGATACGTTTTATAGTTCTTGCATAACTTATTTTAGTATCCATACACTGCCCGTGTTTTCTGATGCTATGACTAGTATGAAAGCACATTATTAAATAATAATAAATGTACTAATTTAGATAATATTGACCAGCCCTATTATTTGAATTAATATTAAATCATTTATAGTTAGGGAAGTTATGTCAACGCCAATCACAGTTGCATATGGTGACGGTATCGGACCAGAAATTATGGAAGCGGTGCTGTCGATGCTGCGCGAAGCAGAGGCAAAGATTTCAATAGATGTTATTGAAATAGGAGAGCGTGCTTATAATAAGGAATGGTCTTACGGAATTTCTCCAAGTGGTTGGGAGTCTATTGAAAGAACAAAGGTATTACTCAAGTCTCCGACAACAACTTCACAAGGCAAAGGGCACAAAAGCTTAAACGTTGCACTCAGAAAAAGTCTAGGGTTATATGCAAACATCAGGCCATGCACTTCATATCATCCTGTTATAGAAAATAAATTCGATAGGTTTGATATTGTAGTGATACGCGAAAATGAAGAGGACGTTTATACAGGAATAGAGCATAGGCTCACTGGTGATTCCTACCAGTGCACTAAAATTATTACTAGATCTGGCTCAGAGAAAATATGCAGATACGCTTTTAATTATGCAAAAAGGCACAATAGGAAGAAAGTAACTTGTCTAACTAAAGATAACATAATGAAAATGACCGATGGCACTTTCCATACAGCATTCGATTATATTGCAAAAGAATATCCAGATATAAAGGCGGAACATTATATAGTTGATATTGGAATGGCACGTGTTGCCACAGAACCCGAAAATTTCGATGTTATAGTAACTGAGAACTTATATGGCGATATATTGTCAGACATAGTAGCACAAATCTCAGGTTCTGTAGGGCTTGCTGGAAGTAGTAATATAGGTAGTGAATATGCAATGTTTGAAGCAGTTCATGGTTCTGCTCTTAATATTGCAGGAAAAAATATAGCTAATCCTTCTGGCCTTTTAAATGCTGCAGTGCATATGTTGATCTATATAGGTCAGGCAGATGTTGCAAAATTAGTTTACGATGCATGGCTAAAGACTTTAGAGGATGGGATACACACTGCTGATCTGTATAAAGAGAAGAAGAGTAAACAGAAAGTTGGTACGAAAGAGTTTACAGAGGCTGTTATAGATAATATAGGAAAGAAACCTGGAATATTGCCTGAGCTTATAATTAGCAGTGGTGTAAGTAGTAAAATTAGTAAAATACAAGGTAACTGTGAACAAGACTATAAAGTTAGGAAACTGGTTGGTAGCGACATAACGCTTGCTTGGGACAAATTCAGCAATTTTGATCAAATAGTGAAATTATTTGAATCAAGTAATCCAAAGGTTATAGCAATATACTCAAAAGGGCTGGCGATTTGGCCTGGAGATTCAAAATCTTTGAGTGACCAAGTAACTTGCAGGTTTATTGCAAATAACGAAAAAAAAACTATCACAAACATTGATGTAAACAACCTGCTAATCAAACTTGAAGGAAATAGCTTTGATGTAGTGAGAATGGATAAGTTGTATTTGTATGATGAGAAAGAGGGGTTCTTTTCTTAAGTTATTGTTGAGAGTTTTAGTTGCATGCAATATTTAATTTGTTATGTTAAGAGTACGTAATGCTTGTATAGGATATAGTAGTGAATGGACATTTTAAATTAACTGTTCAGGAGTTTCACGATAACACTGATTTGTTCAGCTTATTGAAAATAAAGGCTGAGCAAGTTGTAGATAAGAATTACGAAGAGCTTAGCAGAATTTTAAAGAAGCAGCATAGGAAATTAATACTTGTAGATCATTCTAATAAAGGTGGAGAAGGAAATAGATTTATATGGATTTATCAGGCTTATGAAGAGCTGAAAAAATATATTAAATCTTTAGAGTCAGGAAATCCCTGTGTTAAAGTTAACGTTAGTGCTGAAGGTGATGGGCATTTAACAGTACGTGAATTTCATTATAGAAAGAAATTATTTGAAAAATTGAATATCACTGAAGAAGAAGCAGTTGGAAAAGTTGCGTAAAATTAATGTCTATATTCAAAGAGTAAAGGCCTTTTGTTTGAAGAAGACTAAAAAACTGGATTAAGCTTATAAGTTAAATGGGAAAAGTTTTACAAGATCCAAGTTTAGGTATCTTCAAAAAAGGGATGGAAATTAAAAAGTTAACACAAGAACTAAATCAATGTCAAGCAAAGCCAGGTATACAATTATCCAATTATATTGTTTCCCTAGAAAAGGTGGAAGTTCAGTTGCAGAGGATAAAAAGGCCTTGGCGTTAGAATTCATAGTGCGTAAAAATGCTTTACTAAATATCGGAAAAGAAAGCACTTTACCTTTAGCTCTATTAACTACCATTACTGTAGGCTGTTACTTGTCATGGTGGATAGTAGCATTTAATATTGTTTGTGAATACGTTATTTATAAGTTAGCGAGCCATTATATGGCTAAGTATGGAAATAGTGAAATTTCTACTTATGGGTTTATGAACAAAATGAACTATATTGCACTAGGCAGTAAACCTCTTTTTACCTATCTTATCGCTGCTTTTTCTGTTTATTTACTTACAACAAATTTTATTGCTAATGGATTAACTGTTGGTGTAGGTATACTTGGTTCTCTGCTTGCATTAGCAATATTAATTGAAGTGCTAGCTCCTGTCTTTTCAAGGGTTATAAAATATATGCTGAAAAACATATAAGAGACTTACTTGAGGAAGGTCCAAAAGATAGAGTACAAAAGGAAACTGATCTGTTAGGGCAGTATGGTACATGAAAACTGTTAATGTCAATAATTATATCCCTTGTTAGGAAGTGTTTTGCAGAGGTGGTAAATAAGCTTGCTGAGAGGGAATTTTGATGAAGTAAATAATGTATCTGGTGTTAACACTAAGCGCTATAACTACGGAACAATTGGATTTGTATGGTAGGATATTACAGTATAATATAAGCTTTTAGCTCTATGCATGGATTCAGAAAAAGTAGAATTGATATTTGAGAAATTAAAGCAATCGAGTCCTATACCGAAAATAGAACTAAGTTATACCAATCATTTTACATTGCTGGTTGCTATAGTTTTATCTGCACGTACAACCGATGTGAGTGTTAATAAAATTACAAAAGAGCTGTTTAGCATCGCTGATACGCCAGAAAAGATGCTGAATCTTGGGCAGAGTGAGCTTAAGAAACGCATAAGCAGTATTGGTTTGTATAATTCCAAAGCAAAAAACATAATTGAGCTCAGCAGAATATTAGTTGAGCGGTACACTAGTAAAGTGCCTGCTAATTTTGACGACTTGGTGTCTTTGCCAGGAGTGGGGAGAAAGAGTGCTAATGTATTCTTAAATTCGGGACTTGGCATTCCAACATTGGCAGTTGATACTCATGTTTTTAGAGTGAGCAATAAAATTGGCCTTGTGAAAGAAAAAGATGTGTTCAAAACAGAGAAATCTCTTTTAAATGTAGTTCCAAAAAAATACCTACTCTATGCTCATCACTGGCTAGTTTTACATGGTAGATATGTTTGCAAAGCACAAAAACCCTTGTGTGAAACATGCACAATTCATGATTTATGTGAGTTTGAGTGCAAAAGGTATAAAGTCTAGTATTTCTTCTCTTGTAGTTTATAGAAATGTGGCTGAAAAACTACTTGATAAACCTTGCCAATCCTTTATCATGAGATTGAAGGTGTTTATTTATCTCAATCTATACAGATTAAACGACAAGAGTATAACGGGGCTGGCGTCTTATTTTTTAATTTTTGTACTATGTACACCTTATGCCTTTATAAATCTTACCTAAATTTCAGGTTTTTACCTATACAAATCGAAACGCACCATAAAACTTTAAGACAGTATAGTACGGCAATTTACAAGATTAGAGAGTGAGCAACTTCTATATGGGGTTCTTTTGCCTTTTTTCTTTACTTGATAAATTTCTTAATATTTGTGGTCCAATGCGTAAAAGTGAGATCCCAGTATCAGCTGCTTGAATGACAAGAAGGGGGGCACTGGAATAACACCACCTTGGTGGACTAAAATTACAATGTTCGTACAGCTATGTACTTGACACTAGGATCGAGTTTTTCGTATTATATTCCATAAAAATCTATTATACTTACTTGTGATAAGTCCACTAGCGTCATGTGCTGGAACGATATCGGTGTATGTGTTTAGACATTTACGTATAGAGTAAAAGGATTAAAAAAACATGCCAAATAATAAAAGCATGAAAGGCTTATATATCAAAACTTATGGCTGTCAAATGAACGTTTATGACTCCGTTTTAATGGAAAATATAATTAAACCTTTGGGGTTCAACGTTGTTAACGATGCAGAAAAAGCTGATTTGGTAATACTTAATACCTGTCATATTAGAGAGAAAGCAGCAGAAAAGCTTTATTCTGAGCTTGGAAAAATTCATTCATCACGAAAAAATAAAGAAATTACTATAGTGGCAGCGGGATGTGTTGCACAAGCAGAGGGAGAAGAAATATTTAGAAGAGCACCTTTTGTTGATATTGTTGTTGGCCCACAGAGCATAGCTACCCTGCCAGAGCTGATAGTTAAAGCAAGCAGAAGTAAAGGTCATGTGATAAACACTGATTTTCCTGAGGTTGTGAAGTTTGATAGATTACCGGATGAATGCTATGGTAATAGCCAAGGATCTTCTGCATTTCTTTCCATACAAGAGGGTTGTGATAAATTTTGTACATTTTGTGTGGTGCCATATACTCGCGGAGCTGAATATTCACGGCCAGTAAATGAAATATTCCGTGAAGCATTGAAATTAGTTGCAAATGGGGCAAAAGAAATCAATTTACTTGGTCAGAACGTCAATGCTTATCATGGCGAATGCAAAGGGGAAGTGTGGGATTTAGGAAAATTAATTAGTCATATTGCTAAAATTGAAAAACTAGAAAGAATTCGCTATACGACTTCTCACCCAAGGGATATGCATGAGTCTCTTTACTTGGCACATGCGGAGGCACCAAAACTTATGCCATTTATTCACCTGCCTGTGCAGTCAGGTTCGAGTAAGATATTGCGTGCGATGAACAGAAAACACACTGCAGAGGAATATTTAGAAATAATAGAAAGGTTTCGCAAATTGAAACCCAAAATCGAATTTTCTTCTGACTTTATCGTTGGTTTTCCTGGAGAAACCGAAAAAGACTTTGAAGAGACTATAAAATTAGTGGAAAGAGTTAGGTACGCTCAGGCTTATAGCTTTAAATACAGCACAAGGCCAGGTACGCCAGGGGCAGAAAGAAAAGATCAGGTACCAGAAAAGGTTAAAACAGAACGCCTTCTTCATTTACAGAAGTTGATTAGTAAGCAACAACTTGAGTTTAACCAGAGTATGGTAGGTAAAACTGTACCTGTTCTATTTGGCGATAAAAAAGGTAAATACCAAAACCAAATTATTGGTAAAAGCCCGTATATGCAATCTGTGTGCATTGATGATCCTGAAGATAAATGTAGAGATAAGGTAGTGAATGTAAGGATATTGGAAGCTTGGCAAAATAGTCTATTAGGGTGTGAACTACAGGAATGAATTTATTTTTTTGAATTTGTGATTTTCCAGAAAGTTATATACTCTTTAGTTTTAAATAGTGAACGTGAAGCCAAAGCATTATCCTGATACACCAAGCAGCCCTGATTTTTCATCATTAGAAAAGGAAATCATAAAATTTTGGCAGGAAAACAAAATTTTTGAGCAGTCAGTTGAGAAACGTTCTAAGGATAATTGTTTTGTCTTTTACGATGGACCTCCATTTGCAAATGGACTTCCACATTATGGGCACTTACTCACTGGTTTCATAAAGGATGCATTTGCGAGATATCAAACTATGCTTCAAAAAAAGGTTGAACGTAGATTTGGTTGGGATTGTCATGGGCTGCCAGCTGAGATGGGGGCAGAAAAGGAACTTGGAATATCTGGCAGAACTGAGATAGAAAAATTTGGCATTGAAAAATTCAATAACTATTGCCGTACTTCTGTGATGAAATTTTCATCAGAATGGGAAAAGTATGTAAATAGGCAGGCAAGGTGGGTAGATTTTCATAATGACTATAAGACCATGGATAAGTCATTCATGGAGTCGGTCATATGGGCGTTTAAGCAGCTTTATGATAAAGGTCTGGTATATGAATCGGTACGCGTTGTTCCATATAGTTGGGCATGTGAAACTCCGTTATCTAATTTTGAAACAAGGCTTGATACTGCATATAGAGAAAAGACTAGCAAAGCTGTAACTGTTGCATTTGAGCTTTTAGAAAATCCACGGCAGTTTAAACAAAAATGTAAATTACTTGCCTGGACTACAACTCCTTGGACGTTGCCGAGTAACTTGGCTTTAGCGATAGGAAAAGATATTGAGTATTGTGCAGTGTCAGTTCACTCTTTAGTGTCATTCCAGCACGTGACACTGGAATCTAAAGAAAAAGAAACCTGGATCCCAGTGTCAAGAACTGGGATGACAGAAGAAGGCACTGAGATGATAACAGAGGACAATGAAGTAAGTCTAGTAAATAATGAGATATATATCTTTGCTGAAGACTACCTGGAAAAATTTATCGGTCATTGTGAACAAAACAATATTCCATATGAAAACTGCAATACAAAACTTAAAGCAGATGATCTAGCAGGTCTTTCTTATAAGCCACTGTTTGATTATTTTAAAGGTACGAAGAATGCATTTCGTGTTTTCATTGCTGATTATGTTACAGGAGAAGATGGTACTGGTGTTGTACACACTGCTCCTGGGTTTGGTGAAGAAGATTTTTACTTATGTCAAAGCCATGATATTCCAGCCATTTGTCCAATTGATAACAGTGGAAGATTTACTGCTGAAGTTTCAGATTTAACAGGAATTCATGTTTTTGATACCAATGATGCGGTAATAAAGAAGTTAAAAGAGCAAGGAAATTGGTTCAAAACTGAACAATGCATACACAATTATCCTCACTGCTGGAGGACTGACACTCCTTTGATTTATCGCACTATGCCTTCTTGGTACGTTGCTGTAACAAAGCTCAAGGAGAGAATGACTGAGCTGAATAAGAGAATTAATTGGATACCAAACCACATAAGAGATGGTCAATTTGGAAAGTGGCTTGAAAGGGCGCACGATTGGTCGATTTCTCGCAACCGATTTTGGGGTACACCAATTCCTATATGGAAATCAGATGATGCAAGATATCCAAGGGTGGATGTATATGGTTCAATAGCAGAATTAGAAAGAGATTTTGACGTTAAAGTGAATGATTTACACAGACCATTTATCGATTCTTTAACAAGACCAAATCCTGATGATCCAACAGGAAAATCGATTATGCGTCGTGTGCCTGACGTGTTTGACTGTTGGTTTGAATCTGGCTCGATGCCATTTGCACAGGTCCACTATCCGTTCGAAAATAAAGAGTGGTTTGAGAGTAATTTCCCCGCAGATTTTATCACTGAATATATAGCACAAACAAGAGGGTGGTTCTATACGCTTTTTGTGTTATCCACTGCTTTATTTGACAGTGAACCGTTTAAGAACTGCATATGTCACGGTGTAGTTCTCGATGTAAAAGGACAAAAATTATCCAAACGTTTAAATAATTATACAGACCCGATGGAGGTTTTTGATAAATATGGTTCTGATGCACTGCGTTTTCTTATGCTTTCTGGATCTATTGTTTGTGGTGGCAATTTGTTGCTTAATAAAGAAGGAAGCTCAATACGGGACGTTCTGAAAAATGTAATGAAACCTATTTGGAACAGTTATCACTTTTTTACCATGTATGCAAACGCAGACGGAATTAAAGCTGAAGTTTGTAAGGAATATAAAAGTACTATTGATTCTTACATGATTTTCAAATGCTTTGAAGCTGTGGAAGGTATCCAAGCTTCTATGAGCAACTATAATTCCCAAGAAGCTTGTAAGATTCTGATAGATTTTTTTGAAGTGCTAAATAATTGGTATATTCGTCGCAGTCGTGAGCGTTTTTGGAAAAGTAACTTGGACCAAGATAAAATTGATGCTTACAATGTTCTATATACAGTTTTTTATTACATATTAAGAGCCGCGGTTCCTTTGTTGCCACTTATAACAGAGACTATATGGCAGGGGCTTAAGTATAAAGAAACATCTGTTCATTTGGCTGATTTTCCACAGTTAGAGAGGTATAATAGTGAACTCATTGCCAAAATGGATTTGGTAAGAGAAATATGCAACTCTGCATTGTCTATTAGAAACACTTTCAATATACGCGTCAGACAGCCACTTGGCAGTATGATTGTTTATCATCAGTCTTCCTGCAGTTTTCTTGAAAGTGAGCCGCTTTCTGTTGTTATTCCAAAATTCTCTCCTGTTACCCCAATGCATGACACTGGGACCCAGAAAGAGAAAAAATGGTCAAACGCCGAGATGAAAACTAGCATGAATGAATATCAAGAGATGATAAAAGATGAAGTAAACGTGAAAGAGCTAAAGTTAGTAAATAGCCTTGAAGGTATCGCATCATTGGAGTTGAAACTAAACTTCCCTATGCTTGGGAAAAGAATTCCAGACAAGGTCAAGAAACTAGTTCAATATGTCAAGGAGGGGAAATGGAAGCAAGTTGATAATGAGCAAGTATTTTTAGGTAATGAGTCAGAAAGCTACATTATAGAGAAAGACGAATACGAGCTATTATTAAAGACGAACAGTGAATACTCTTCTGTGTTTGGTGACAACAAAGGGATTATTATCCTGAATACTGCCTTAGATGATGCTCTGGTTCTAGAGGGGCTTGCAAGAGATGTTGTAAGGCTTATTCAGGAAGCCAGAAAGCAAGCTGACTTTCATATATCCGATAGAATCAGAGTAATAATCAAAACCGAAGATGAGAAAATTAAAAGAGCAATAAATACGTGGGGTGAGTATATAAGAGAGCAGACTCTTTCCTTATCTTTAGAAATTAATATAGAAATTGGAGCCAACTTTTATTCTAAAGAATACCAAGATTTAATTGTTGGTATCGAGTTAAATTGTTAATAGTTGTAAATTGTCAGCATTTATGCTATACTTAAGGTAATTAAGGTAAAGTGATATAATATGAATACTGTTGTAGGTTGTGAAAAAGTTTTTAGCTCAAATAACAATAAAGAAGAGCCTATTGTTACTTCAGGAGAACAACAACCTCTTTCTAGTTTGGAAGAAAAGAAGAAATTGTTAGCTGGGTTTGATATTCCACTGAGTATATTTCATTATAAAAGTTATGACTCTGACTTTTTCACTTCCTGGTGTAATGTATCAAGTGAAATATTTAAGGAGATAAATAGAGCTTGCCCGGAAAAACAGGTGCTGAATTTAGCTCTATCTGTTTTAATGCTTCCTTATATCGCTTTTACTGCATTAGGGTTAGTTACATATAACAGGTTTAAAACAAACGATGAAACACAGAATAGTTCAGAGGAAAATAAAACAAAAAAGAGCGAAGTAAGTGAAAGTACAATAAAAAGATTAGCATGTGGTGTCCTTGCCGCAATAGCAATTCTTGTTAACATAGCTGTGCTTGTAGTATTAATTATTCCTGCAACGCTCGCCTTGGCTACTTTTTATCTTTTGAATAAAGAATTATCTTATTCTTTGATTGCTGCTCTTAAAGTAAGTATGGGGTTGTATTATAATGAACACCAAAATGTTGAGATATCTTTTCATGAAACAGAAGTTACTGGGCCAAACATTACATGGAATATGGAAATGAAATTTCCGTCACAATTTGAGCAGTTGCTTAGAGATTTATGTGAAGATAAAAATGATAAACCATTTGTTATACGGGATTCAGAACATAATACCGTGCTGAAGTTATCAGCTAATATCCATTTAAGAAATGGTCTTGTGCCTTTGCGTAATGAGATCAAGGAAGTGCTTGAGACTTCAATTCAGGAGTTCGCAAGAACTATGGAGGAGCTGATAAAAATAGAAAAGAAAGATATTACTTACGATAAGCTGAAGGAACTGTTGAATGGATTCAGACTAAAAGTAGTGAATAGTGTAGGTCCTAAATTGACAAGTCACTTAATACAGGATGCTTACGGAGTTGCCTTTATACAGGCAATCAAGATTGCACAGGGAGAGGGAATAAGAAAGGAAGGTTTTTCGTTAGAGGAAAGGCTGAAAGAAGTATTAGTAAAGCAAGAATTAAAAAGCCAAGGTAAGGAGTTATCAAGTAAAAAAGATATTATAATAGAAGATTTGGAAAATGCAGGGGTAGAAGTACCAAAAGACTTAAAAGAATATGAGTTTTCTGTGTATGAAGCGGAATGGAAGTACAACAAAGAAGTACGTAAAAGAACATTTATTGAGGTTTCTGAGAATAAGTATCTTCAAGAAACAAGGACGGCTCTAGGTAATGCAAAAGAAGAAATTCGATATTTAAAAGAGGTAGTATTGAAAAGATATAATGATATATGTAAAGAATTGGAAGAAATGCATGAGAATTGGAGAAACAGTAACTTAAAAGGTGGTGCCTTAAAAAGGAGATTAGAAGATCTTTTTAAATTAGAACACGATGATCAAGAGATTGAGCAAAGGTTAATAGAGTCAAGAATAAAAGCTATTCGGACTCTACTGAGTAGATTAGATGATAGAGTAAAGCAGTCCTTAGTGGAAGAGCTTGATGGGCTGAAAGCAAAAACTTCAGGTGAAGTAAATGGCTTTGTAGAAAAGACGTATTTAGAGATAAAACAATATGAAGTGCAAAGATTACTTCAAGAACAAAAGAGGGGTGTTCTGGATTTATGCAGGATATTGAAAGAATATGAGCCAGATCTAGCAGAAATGATTGAGGCTTCCCGCAAGCAGGAACAAGAAAATTTAGAAATAGAACAAACACTAAAAGGTCAAAATGAGTGTTTAAAAACTAAACTAAATGGTAGGGAAAAAGGGCATCCGTGTACAAAATCAATAAAAGTGTTCTTAGAAAGGAATGAAAGAATTCTAAAAGCATTAGAACAATTAGAGTTATGTAAAGAATGGTTATTAATAAATGAAAAAACAAAAAATGATTACAAAGAAGAGCTAACGTCTCGAGAAAAAATAAAATTTGCAATAATAGAAGATGAGTTGCTAGATGTATTCAAGAGGAATGAAGCCTTTGATGGGGAGGCAATCAAAAAATTATTAGAAAAAGCAGAACTTGAGTATTATTTAGCAGAGAAATGCATCAAATATCCTGTGATTAAAACGAAAGATAACGTCAAACATTTTTGTCAAGTTTTATTGTCTCCTTTGATAGGCAATTTGGCGGGAAATATAATAAATAATGTACCAAAGGATAATAAAAGTGGACTTTCACGGTTTTGGGGCTCTTGCAAAGTTGGTTTAGGCTATATTAAAATGGGCTGGTCAGCCACGAAAAAGAATGAAAGTACAGAAGGAAGAGCATTAGATATGGCGCATGATACTTATAAGGAAGTAGAGACATTGCTTAAATATTTTGAGTTGAGTTATGAAGAAATGGGAGCTTTAGTAGGTGATGTATTTTCTGATGATGGTGAAACATTTAAAAAGGATATATGGCCTAAGATAAAAGATCATCTGTGTGGAATGTGGGATAGATTTTTTAAGGATATTGAATTCACATTAATCAGCAAGGATAAAAACATCTGTCAAGAAACAGAAAGAGCAGTAAGCACTAAATTGAATGGGCTTGTAACACAGGAACATAAGAATTCCGTTAACGAGCTTTGCTCAGCAGCAGGTGCATAATACACTATCTTGTTAAGTAACTGTAAATAGCTGTGAAAATATCACTACTATCACAGCCTGTTTGAGTAAGCTCAGCGTTTCCACCACAAACTCTCCCAGTTACGGTAGATACCAGTTCTTTCGTGCTAATTTTATCGACTAAATCTTTACTTACTTTAACGATCAACACTGTTTTATTTTTCTCCATTGCCGTAAAAGCTATTACCGTTTTTGGTTTTTGTTGCTGTAAAATGAATTCCCTTACTATATTTGCTGGAATGTCAGTAAAAGAGTGGCTTACGAAATTCATTCCATTTATTTCAATGCTTTTTATGTTTTCTGTGCTTACAAGCTTTTTGTAGAGGCTTTTTATTTTAGTTTCGGACTCTTTGCGCTCTTGGTTTAAAATACTTAACCGGCTTGTTATTTCATTTACTGGCGCTTTTACGAGTTCTGCAATTTTTTTTAAGTTGATTTCATTATCACGTGCATAACTAATTGCTTCTTGACCGGTTAAAGCTTCGATTCTTCTTACCCCAGATGCAATGGAACATTCTATTACTATCTTAAACAAACCAATTTCTCCAGTACGCTCTACGTGTGTGCCACCACATAACTCTTTTGAATCTCCAATGTTTACAACTCTAACTTGATCGCCATATTTTTTGCCGAACAGCGCCATAGCTCCTTCATCTATTGCCTGATTCACGCTCTGAATTTTCGTAAATGCGGAAAGATTTTCTCTGATTAAAGAGTTTACCATATCTTCTATTAAAGACAGCTGGTCGTGAGTAACTTGAGTGTTATGACTGAAGTCAAATCGTAATCTATCTGGTGCAACTAGGGAACCTTTTTGAGTGACATGATCACCCAAGATTTTTCTTAATGCAAAGTGCAGAAGATGTGTAGCTGAGTGATTTCTTCTTAGGTTTTGCCTTCTTTCCTTGTCAGTGCTTGCTGTAACTATGTCATCTTTACAAATCGAGCCAGATTTAACTATGCATCTGTGCAAGTATAGGTCATTAACTTTATTGGTATTCTCTACTATAGCTATACCTTTAGTAATATGATCGCATGACCTATCATTTTTTTTCTGGATCCTAGTATCAAGCACTGGGATGATAGAAGGGATAATGAAACTACCAGTATCTCCTACCTGTCCACCTGATTCGCCATAAAAAGGTGTTTTATCAAGTATAATGGTTATCTTCTCTCCCTCTTTTGCAGAATCAATTATTTCATTTTTAGAGGAAAGTATGACTAGTACTTTTGCATCCTTTATCTCACTAAACTCATAACCAACAAATTCTGTTTTGCCAAATTTATCAATCAAATTAAACCATACTTGCTCAATGAATTTTTCACCAGATCTGGCCCATTTAGCACGTGCTCTTTCTTTCTGTCCTTCCATTGCATTATCAAAACCTTTTTGATCGAAATTTATTTTTCTTTCTTTTAAAATATCGAGTGTGATATCTAAAGGAAACCCGTAAGTGTCATATAGCTTAAACGCTGACTCTCCCGATAAAGTATCGCCTGGTTTTAAATCTGTAGTGCATTTATTCAAAAGATTAATACCTTTCATCAGAGTGTCTTTAAAGTTTTCTTCCTCTGATTTTAATGTCATTTCTATTAAGCTTTTAGCTCTGATTAATTCAGGATAGACACCTCCCATATAAGCTGAACTTGTGCTATCTATCAGCACTGGAAAAATGCGATGGAGTAGGGGATCATTATATCCAAGTTGATGAATGTAACGCACGGCTCTCCTGATTAATCTGCGTAATATATAATGCCTACCTTCATTTCCAGGGAGTACCCCTTCTGCAATAAGAAACGCAGCTGCACGAAGGTGATCTGCAATGACCTTATGTGCTGCTTTATTCTCTACATCTCCACAGTATTCCTGTAATTTACTTATCAGAGCGGAAAATAGATCAATGTCATAGTTATCATAGACGTTTTGCATTACAGCAGCTATTCTCTCAAGGCCCATACCAGTATCGATGCATTTTTTTGGCAATTTTTGCAAATTGCCTTCCTCATCTTTATTAAATTCCATGAATACTAGATTCCAGATTTCAACAGTTCTGTCATCGTCCTGTAGATTAGGCTTTGCATAGTCGTAAAAAATTTCAGAACATGGTCCACATGGGCCAATGTTGCCCATACTCCAAAAATTGTCATCTGTTGCAATCCTGATGATTTTATCGTTTGAAAAGCCACTTACCTTACGCCAAATTTCGTACGACTTATCATCAGTATGGTAGATGGTTATGGACAATCTGTTTTTATCAAGAGACAGTTCTTCAGTGATAAATTTCCACGCAAATTCTATCGCAGTTTCTTTGAAGTAATCACCGAAACTAAAATTTCCGAGCATTTCAAAAAATGTGTGGTGTCGAGTTGTATAGCCGACATTTTCAAGATCGTTATGTTTACCGCCTGCTCTCAGACACTTTTGACTTGAGACAGCACGTTTTATGTCAGTTTTTTGTATACCGGTAAAGATGTTTTTAAACTGCACCATGCCAGCATTTGTGAACATAAGCGTTGGGTCATGTTCTGGAATTAAAGGAGAAGAAAAAACCTGCTTGTGGTTATTACGTACAAAAAATTTTATAAATCTTTCTCTAATTTCATTTAGCTTCATTATTTTTACTGAGATTATCTATGCATAATAAGTTGCAATGATAGTAAAATCAATTTATCAATCAATCTGGTTACAAGAGTACATTCTCTTGTTATTTAGTGTGAATTAACTCACATTCATCGCTTTTAATCAAGCGTATATTTCACTACCAACTTTATGGTGAGATTCCGCAGTTTGAATGGAAACAGTCAAAAAAGAAATAGTTCTTTAGTGTTTCTTTACTACACCCAGGATTATAGTGAGCGTCAAGTTTTCCTTTTAGGATCAACTTTAAAAGTATTTTTATGTTTTCCTTAAATCCTCTAAATTGATCTGCAACATCCGATATACACACATCTTGATAACTTAAACCTTTGCTCTTAATATTTGCTGAGCATATTTTTCATTTTAGAGTTAAGGTCAAATACTTTTGTTTCAAGATCTGTACTTTTCCTTATATCATCTAAACCGTTAGCTAATTTTACATTGAAACTCTCTGTGAGTTCTGTAGCTAGTGCCTTTGCTTTTCCATTTTTGTTAAAAGCTAGTATTAAGTCAATGTCAGAAGCATTTGTAACAACTACATACTGAGCACCCTGTTCGTTGAGAACATTAAGTGCATTACATATTTCACTAACTGCCTGCTCCAGTATCTCCTCAGCTCTAGTATTGTCATAGGTAGTAGCAACCCATAATATCATTGTTGGTTAGCTAAACGAAATTTGTTGAAGAAATAGGAATAAATAAAGGCGGGAATTTTGGATACTGCTACATATGAAATTAAGTAATTTTGATCTTGCTGTCCGTGGTGCCCACCAAAGGGTAAATAACTCCATCCAGGTTTAAACTATTCTAAATTTAAATACTTTGCTACGTATTCAACAGCAGTAGGACTATTACTGAAAGACCTGCCTTGATAATGCCTTGATAAAAAGGGTCATCAAATTTTACGCTTCTTGCAAAAGAGAATATTTCTAAGATTCCACAAAACGTACTATTATCGAGTAAACTGTCACCCAGAACATAAAAACTTTTATACCTTCTATAAGTTATATGCAATCATGTTATTTAACATGGAATTCGTGAAAAAGAGTGGAAAATGTTGACGTGTAATTTTTTATACTTCCACTTTAAACTTTGTTGTGTGTCCCCTTTATCTTAACCCTTGTAAACAGGCGTTTCATTTTATTTCAAAATAGCCTAACTTTCTCTTCTCTTTTTCTTCTGTGAGGTCAGTCTTATAAAAACTTTGCTTTTCATAACTAAAAACTTATATTTTAGGTTTGATATAAATCTTTAGCTATAAATATTTAAGAAATTTACTAAAT
>NZ_NJBR02000040.1:0-13533 GCF_002204235.2 Wolbachia endosymbiont of Wuchereria bancrofti | reverse complement strand
AGCAAATTCCTTAATATTTGTAGCTACCGTCGTTCTGCTGCTTGTTAGCAGAGATACCGCAAATGAATCGTGGTATTACAAACTGTACCTAGCTTCACACATTGGAATGACACCACCTTGGTGAACTAAAATTTAACGTTCGTACAGTTGTGCAACCGGGCTTAAATTTTCCTAATTATGATTTAAACACTACAAACTTCTAGAGTATAAACCATTTGAAATAATATAAAAAATATACTATAATTAAGTATAGTAAATGTGAGTAAGTCAGTTATGATAAAAATATCAACTCCACAAATAAAGAATCTAGAACCTTCAAAGCCGTCTACCCAGTGGGCTAACAAAGATGAGAAAATCTTTGAAAAAGAGAAGCATCAGTTAATCTATCGTGCTTTCCTAGATACTTTAGAGAATCCGGAGAAGCAAACACAACAGGAGATAAATAAAATACAAGAGAAGCTGCAAGAAAAACTCTCAGAGCAGGAAACACAAAAATTAAGGTGTGAGCAGCAGTCACTAGAGGAACTGTTAAACCAACTAAAGAATGGAGATGAAAAGAAGATTTTTACTTTTGTACTTAAGAATAGTGGAAAGATATTCAACGATGTTAGTCCAAAAATAAAACCACTCAGTGAAGAGGATTTTTCCCAGTTTTTACTTTCTGTATTTAAAGAAATTAGAGAAAAAAAATTAGCTAGTGAAGAGAATTTAAAGAATGGTGAAATAGAAAAAGTCGTAGCTGAGTGTATCAGTAAAGAAGTTTGGCATCAGTTTACTGACTTTACTAAACACCAGATACCTGGTAGAAGATTGTTAGAAAAAATACTAGGTTTTGGAAAAGTTCTAAGTGTTGAAAAAAAAGAAGACGAACCAATACTTAGTGATAAAGAAATGGTGATAACGTTCTTACGTAAATCTTTACTACCTATTATTGCTTTAACAGCTACAATGTTATTCATCGGCTCAACTTCATTATTCGGTATTCCCTACTTTGTAACAATAGGACTTGCTGTTTTTTGTTTTGCTACTGCTGAATATAGTGCGATAAAAAGCCTCTTTTCAAATAATAAACCAGGTACTTTATATAACCCTCACCCACAAGAAGAAGAAAAGAAAAAAGAACAATGGAATGAGAAATTTTTTGATGGCATTAATAAAATTTTAGAACCCCAAGGTAAGGGAGCTGAAAAGAGTGAGCAATCTGCTGTAATAACTGAAGAGCAATCTATTCAAGAAAAAGTGAAAGAAAATGCACCATTTACTAAACTGAAAGGAAACACTACAAATCAACAAAGTAAAAACCAAAGTTCTCAGAATGTGAATGCCCCTAGCTTATAACTCAGTTCCACCTATTGTGATCGAATCAACTTTGAGTGTTGGTTGACCAACACCAACAGGTACATTCTGCCCGCCTTTCGAGCATGTGCCAACACCTGGATCCAACTCTAAGTCGTTGCCAACCATGGACACTTTTCTCAGCACTGTAGGACCGTCACCAATGAGCGTTGCTCCTTTAACTGGCTGCGCAATTTTGCCATTTTCTATTAAATAAGCTTCTGAAGATGAGAAAACAAACTTTCCTGATGTTATATCAACCTGCCCACCACCAAAATTTACTGCATACAGACCTTTCTTCACGCTAGATATTATTTCTTCTGGCATATGCTTTCCTGGCAACATATAGGTATTTGTCATGCGTGGCATAGTAACTTCTTTATAATTCTCCCTTCTACCATTACCAGTTGGATTTACACCCGTGAGTTTAGCATTCATATGATCCTGCATATATCTTTTGAGGATCCCATCCTCTATTAATACATTATAACCAGGCGGAGTACCTTCATCATCTATGCTAATAGAACCACGTAAATTAGGTAGGGTTCCATCATCAACTATAGTGATGCCACTAGCTGCCACTTGTTTGCCTATAGAATGTGAAAATGCTGAGACTCCTTTGCGATTAAAATCGCCTTCAAGGCCATGACCTACAGCTTCATGTAACAATATTCCTGGCCAGCCTGGACCGAGAACAACCGTCATCTCTCCAGCTGGAGTTGGAATTGCCTCAAGATTTACTAATGCTTGTTCTAACGCTTGGTTTGCAACTTTTTTCCACCCTTTCTCGGAAATAAACTTACTATAAGAATCTCGTCCTCCGTGCCCTGCAGAACCCCTCTCAATTCGGCCATTTTTCTCTACAATGACTAGCACATTAAAATGCACTAGAGGCCTGACGTCGCTTAATCTGTGATCACCCTTTATTATTTGTATAACCTGCCATTCTCCACTTAGGGTTATTTTTACTTGCTTCACGCAGTTATTCTTGGATCTTACATACTCATTAACCTCATTAAGCAGCTTAATCTTTGAATTCAGATCTATTTCATTTATGGGGTTAATTCTCAAGTATAGGTTTTTTGTCCCTTCGTCTAAGTTTATTGAATTTGTTTTATTTAAAGACACCGAACTTTTAACAATAGAAGCAGCATTATTAATTTCTCTTTCACTAATCTCAGAAGAACAAACAAAAGACGTACTATCCTTACAAAAGGACCTTAAACCAAACCCTCTTCTGGTATTCAAATCCATGTGTTTTAACATGTTATCATCAAAAACCAAAGACTCTGACTGGCAAAATTCTAAAAATAGCTCACCACCATCACTATTGTTCAAAGCGTTATTGACTATTTTATATATGTTATTAATATTAACATTATTCTGAGCAAAAAATATTTGATCTAGGTTTATATTATCTAGCATTACCTTTGAACTAAAAATTATTTAAGTATATTATTTAATTTTAATATAGCAAACTACAAAAAGCCCGGGTGGCGGAATTGGTAGACGCGCTAGCTTCAGGTGCTAGTAACTTTTCAAGTTGTGGAAGTTCAAGTCTTCTCTCGGGCACCCTTAGTCTCCATATTGTTTTTTGAATGAATTAATGCTATAATATAACATATTAATTAAGCTTAAATTTATGAGTGGTGAGGAAGAGAAGCTTGCTTACAGAAAGAAAATACGAACTTATTCAAAATGCTTAGTTATTACACCACTACCTTTTTCATTGGATATATAGCGGCATCAGTATTTAGTATTTCTATCTTAAGTCTATATTTTAGTATTGCTGGCACTATATCAAGTGCACTCTCATTTGCCTTAAATATATGGCCATTAAACGACCATTTTCAAAAGCAGGACCTTAATAAGCAATCCGGTATAAAAAACATTCAGGAACAAAAGAAACTAACAAAGATTCGCTTTGATATTATAGCTAATATTTTTTTTCTAATAGGGGAAATTACACATATATTGCCTCTCAAATCTTCTATTATCCCTTTTATTTCCACTACCTTTTTCATTTTAGAATGTGTTATTATGGCGACAATATAGTTCGGGCTATAGTTAGTGAGCCACAGGTAGAAAAGGGGCTTGAAAAACAATATTTAGTAGGTAATGCTGCACAGTAGTCTAAGTGCTAATAAATTAACCCATTTGACTTATATAGAAATATTAGTTGTTATATTAATAATTTAACAATAAAAGAAGTTAATACCATGGTAGATTTTATAAGTTCTTCCGATTACTATTCAGATTTTCTTGGCGAAAATACTAGTTATACAGTATATGAGCTTAACGAGACAACCAAGAGCTTACAGACTAGTACACATGTAGTTAAACACAATGAACCAAGTTTTCCCGGCAATTATTCAAATTTTTTTGACAAAAGCACCAGTTATATAGTGTCTAAGCCCAATGAAAATAATTAAGGACCTACAAGTGATTTATATACGGTAGTCAAGCACAGTGAAAATGGTTTGATACTGAAGAATACATCAGAAACACAATTTGGCACTATGGACAGATACATAATGCTCAACTTAAAATCCTCACTAATAAAAGAGTGGATGGAAGTAAGTAACATAGACAGGTTGCATATAAGTAGCCGTTATGAGATTGAAAAGGTAAATTTGCCTCGGATGAAAAAGAATTAGTATTTGTATTCAAGACACTTTTACCTGAATATAGTTCACAAGAATACAAAGTAATTAAAATTAAAAAATTTTAAGCTTACTGGTAAATAGGAGTATTTAGTACTACTATTTTAATAAGCAAATTTGCAACATACTTTGTTTATTCAATTAATAACAAGTTGGTATAAAGCATATTTTTAAAGCGGTCGACAAGGAAAGTAGCATTCAGACAAATAATATTTACTTTAAAGCTACCTGTTTCCCTTTTACAAAAAATTTCTTGTAAAATTTAGCAAACATAATCACCAACGCACTATCTGCAGTAACGTTTGCACCAGTAATAACTGGATTAAGAATCACGTAAATTGCAGTTATTAATGACAACATAATCGGAGAAAACCTCAAATATCCCTCAAGAATCCTAGAATCACAATTATATCACTGCCTGGTGCTGCAGTAGTAAATTTCAGTAAAAGAAAACATAACTAAGAAACATACAATGCTCCCATATTGTTAACGATTGAGTACCAAATGACTCTATAATTAACAAAGCTAGAATAATAAAACAGAAACAATTGCCAACGGAATTGGTACTTGTAATTATAGGAACCATAGAATCCACTATATTACGTTTTTTTACATTTTTTCTACTTCCCTCTAAAATAACAGGTATTGTAGCATCACTAGACAATGTTGCAATTGCTGTTACTAGTGCAGTTAGCATATTTCCATGCTACCTAGCCAATCCTTTACTCTAAAAGAAACTTGCAACTCCATATAACAATATAGCACAAATATAGATAATAATTATCATAATAATAAAGATTGCAATACAGCTCTTGAAAAGAGTTGATAATATTTCGTCATGTTGCAATTTTAAGAAAAACCTAATATTATAGATACAATAGGAATTAATACTCTCTTAAGAAGAAAGAACGCCATATCTACTAATTCTTTAGTGATAATGTCACTCTTTTGTGGAATAATTTTATGTACAGTTGTCCCAGCAATAAACCCAAGTAAATAGAGCCTGAAAATTTGAGGTTAATGTTGGCAATTTAGATTTCCATGAACTGCTCAGCACATTTTGCAGCATTCTATATTATGAATTAATATGAAAATTTTGTACAATAATATAGCCTGTAGGGTAACCAATAAGGCTTGAAAACAAACTTGACAAGAAAATTGCTGCCAATAGTAATACTACGAACTTAATTGCTGCATTTTTAGGTTATTAATGCTATTGAATATAAAAGAAAAGATAATAAAAGGCATTGTAAAGCTTAAAATTTTTTTAATATTTAAGCTCACCGAGTATAAAAAAACCTTTACATTAACAGGAACTAAATTTCCAAATAAAAGTGAAGAAATAAAAACAATGAGCAGCAGTAGCAACATATCTAGCGTAACAATCGATAAAGGCTAGCCTACTTTAAATTTTCATAAATAAGAATGAACATTTGTCTTTTTGCAAAATTTCTGTAAGGCTTAATTACAAAACTTTAATGAAGTCCAGCATTGGTAACAGGAAATATAATCTGTTTAAAAATTTTTATTCAGTAATTTATTTATCAAAGGTATTATTTTTACCTATAGTAAAGTAGATTAGAATGAAGTCTATCTTATTAACAAGGCCTTTATCAGATTCACTAAATACAAGAAGCACGCTAAAGAAATATGGGTATAAAGTATATATAGAACCAGCATTCACAATAAAGCATCTGCAGCCTGACATATCTGCATATGAATTTGATGTGGTAATATCCACAAGCAAGAACAGCGTGAAAGCATTTAGCCAAATATGCAGGGTAGATGATCTTCCAATCATTACAGTTGGTAATTCGACTATGCAAACTGCAAAGGATTCAGGGTTTTCTGATATTATATCAGCAGACAGCAATGTTGAAGGGCTGATATCGTTCGTAAAAAATTACTACTCAAGAGCAGTAAAGTTCCTATATATAAGGGGGCAAGAAGTATCATGTGACTTGAAAAAGAGATTATTTGAAGAAGGCTTTAACGTAAGAGAAGTTATACTCTATAAGACAATTATTAAAAGGGGACTAACTAATAGGTGCAAAAATTTACTGTCAGGTGGTAAAATTAATAGTGTTGCTTTTTTCTCCTCACAGACAGCAAGAATATTCTGTTCTTTAGTTCTAAAAAGTGGTTTATCTAACGTAATGGATAATATAACTGCATATGCTATGAGTAAGAATATTGTTGACAGCTTAAAGCCAATCAAATGGAAAAAAATTATAACATCGAGACTGCCTACTCAAGAGAATTTAATTGACATAATTAATAAGGATTGCTGATGCTAAAAATTGCAACTTGGAATGTAAACTCTATACGCAAGAGGGTTGACCAGCTCTGTAGTTTTATAGTCGATGATCAGATAGATATAATTTTACTGCAAGAGATAAAATGTACGGAAGAGCAATTTCCTTACGTAGAAATAGAGAAGTTGGGATATGAATGCATCGTCTATGGGCAGGTCGCAAGAAATGGCGTTTGTGTTCTATCTAAGCATCCGATATTAGAGAAATTTAAAATTGACATTGTAGAAGGTTATCAGGAAGCTCGCTACATAGAGTGCTTAATAAAACACAATAATCAAAAGATAAGAGTAGGTAGCATATACGTTCCAAATGGTCAAAGCCTGGGCTCTCATGTATTTGAATATAAACTCAAGTTTCTTGATAACCTACATGAAAGAATGGACAATTTGCTAAAGAATGAGGAGTTAATTGTTATAGCTGGCGATTATAACGTTGCATCAGATGAAATTGACGTTTTTGATCCAACTTTATTGAATGGCCAAGTGTGTTTTCATATAAAAGAACGTGAGAAGTTAAAAGCAATCTTGAACCTTGGATTTAAAGATGCATTTAGAATGTCTCACCCAAACTTACAACAGTTTAGCTGGTGGCGCTATCAAGGTAATTCATTAAGAAATAATCAAGGAATGCGAATAGATCATATGCTGTTATCACCACAAGCAGTTGATAGGTTGGAAATATGCTACATAGACGACAGGCTGCGCAAACTGGAAAATCCATCAGATCATACACCTATTGTGTGCATTATGGAGTGGTAATTTCCCTTGAAGAGTAAAAGGCAAGACTTAATCTGACAGACAAGGTATAGCAGAATATAATCTCAGAATACATTATTTCCGGTACTCTTATAAATTTTTTGCCATTAGACAACAGATTCTAGTGTCACACGCTACCATTTGTTGTTGCGAATTATCTTACAAAGTAAATGTTCGTACAGTTATGTGCTAACTACTTGGCTTAATGGACTTTAAACTGCAACTAACCTTTAGCCTTAAATATTTAAAAATTTACTAATGAGAAAAAAGGCAAAAGAAACCCCATGTTAGATAGTCTTTACTCTTTAATCCTGCAAATTGGCGTACTATACTGTCTTAAACGCTTTATAAGCGAACTTCAGCCTATATAGGTAAAAACCTAGAAATGTTGTGAAGACATAAGGTACATATAGTGCAAAAAATTAAACATAAGATGCCAACTACGTGATACTTCGTCATTTAATCTGCACAGATTGAAGACAACTGAATATCTTCAGTGCTACGGGGGCTGAAAAAGCTTGTCAAAGATTTTTTCGTTTCTATGCACTACTATGCCTCTATAATACAAGCAAAATAAACTGTGTATTTTTTCAATAAATTGACTATGCTAAAGGCATGCAAAAACGTCATATAACCATTTATCTTATACTACTTCTCATAATGGGTATATTATTCTTAGTACGCCCTATGGTTTTTCCGTGTTTAATGTCTATCGTCGTTGCATATCTATTTAATCCGCTAGTAATAAAGTTTGAAAAGTATGGAATACCACGCCTTTATTCTGTAATTTTCATAATATTTGTCCTGCTGATGGTTCTCATACTAGTTGTTACATTTGTTTTACCTATTATATATGTTGAAATTACCTCAATATTAAATTTTTTAGTAAGTAAAGTATCCTCATTAAATCCTAAAGTTATCCCATCCGTACTAGAACTTCTTAATATAAAGATTGACAATGATTTGTTTGATCACCTATCTAAAAATTTAGCAGAAAATTACAGTGACTATGTATCTTATTTCATAAATGCTTTTAATATTGCCAGTAACTTTATAACCCAGATGCTAAGTTCGAGCTTCAGCTTAATCCATATAGTATCATTAGTAGTGATCACTCCGGTAATGTTCTTCTATATATTGCGCGATTGGCCTCTCATTGTAGAAAAAGTTAATAAATTAGTTCCTATTCCTTATAGAAAAAAAGTTGCAGATTATTTTTCAAAAGTGGATTTTATTATGTCTAATTACTTGAAAGGGCAGGCAAATGTGTGCATTGTTATGACAACTTTTTATTCTATAGGCCTTAGCATAATTGGATTGAAACATTCTATTGCTATTGGAATTTTATCAGGGACACTAACATTTATACCTTACATAGGACCATCATTATATACTATTATTGGATTTTTGAGCGCCGCTACTCAATTTAGCGGGTGGTTTGAAAGTATTGCTATTCTACTATTATTTGGTATCGGGCAGTTAATAGATACAAATATACTAGCTCCTTTATTAGTAGGAAAAAAGGTTCATATACATCCAGCTATAATCATTATCGGAATTACCATATGTGCTTCATATTTGGGACTTATAGGAATATTACTTTTTGTTCCAATAATAGCAATATTTAATGTATCAGTAGGATGTGCAATCGACCAATATCTTAAAAGTGAGTTTTATAAAAGCGGCTAACAGACTTTTCATACAACCAACTCATGATAAGGAGAAATGAACCATAGAATGCCTGAGGTACCTGAAAAAGGCGAGCAAATTTTGACACAAAGATTATTAATCAGAGACACAAGATATTTAATATGCAACTGAGTCTATTTAACAATAATCAGGTTAATTATAGTCGGCAAAATTACATCATTTTAGATGAGAATAAGCATATATATAATGCAGTAATTAATGATTTATCTTGGAAGTACCTGTTTCTCTTTGGACCTAAAGGCTCTGGTAAAACTCACCTTGCTCACATTTGGCAGTCAATAAACAATGCAATTTTTATCAATGTGAACAACTTTATAAGTGAGATTAGATATAGCGACGCTTTTATTTTAGAAGATGTACAAGATATCCAAGATGAAGTAACGCTATTACACTGTTACAACTATATGAAAGAAAATAACAAGAGGTTGCTAATTACTTCCTCAACTTCACCAAAAAGACTTAATTTTAAATTGAAAGATTTAAGCTCCCGCATATTATCAATTATTAGCGCAAAAATTCCATCTGCAAGCGAGGAATTATTACGAATTATGTTGATAAAACGATTTTCAGACAAACAGTTGAAAATTGATCTGAAAGTGATTAATTATATTTTAGCAAGAATAGAGCGTTCCTTTTGTAGCATTAATAGAATTATAGAGAAAATAGATAATGGACCTATAGGATCAAATGTTACCATTCCTTTTGTTAGCACCTTACTAAAAAAGGATACTATGTAATTCCTTTTTTTGCAAAGCATTTTTTGCATATACCAAAAATTTATTAACATCTGTGACACTGATATCATTGAAATCTCCGCTTATTTATGCCAAGAGTATAAAAATATTATATCATAATAAATATGGACAGATATGGTTAGGAGGCAGCATATTATAGCAGGGCTCACTTTGTTAAGATGTTTTCTGCAGATTTGACGTTATAATTTAATCATGGTAAGAGCAAGATCGAATCTAAAAAAAAGGTTAAGACGAAGGTTTATTATGCTTATCATATTGGTAAATACTTTATTTATTTCGTATTTTTTAATAAGGAATATGGGCAACATTTCCAATCAAATGATAGTAAAAGAAATAAATATAGGAGCTGATAATGAAAGATAAGCAGTTACATAATAAAAAAGAAAATCTTTACATCACATATTACATAGATGCTTTAGTGTCAGAAAGGTCCGCTACACAAAATACTTTAGAAAGTTATCGTTCGGATTTACATCAACTTGAAGATTTTCTGCTGAAAAGTGGTACTACTTTGGTTGGTGCAAGCAAAACTAATATTAAAGATTATGTGAAGTCTCTATGCACACAAAAAAAATACAAAAGTAGTTCTATATCAAGAAAAATATCTGCCATGAAAAATTTTTATAAGTGCCTATTTAATGATGGAATAATAGATTCCAACCCAGCTCCAGCTAACGATGACGAATTAAAAAATCCAAAGGTTTTTCGTCCTTTGCCTAAGTATCTAAGCGTTAAAGAAATGCTTTTGCTGATAGATACAGTTAGAAAATCAGCGAACGAATCGAATAAAGAGATAAATAGTAGAAGGTTATGCGCTATTTTAGACATCCTCTACTCTTCTGGCATGCGTATCTCTGAATTAATTAGCATGAAATTATGCGAAGTGTCACACTTATTAAACAGTAGTGACAAAGAATGTTATATAATAATAAAAGGAAAAAGCAGTAAAGAAAGGCAAATCCTCTTTAATGAGCAAGCATTGCAGAGCCTTAGAAATTATTTGTTAGCCCGTGATAATCTGATTTCCGATGGAAAGGAATCTGATTGGTTGTTTCCAGGTAGCAAACCTAATAAGCCAATTACAAGACAGAGAATCGGTCAGTTGGTTAAGGAATTAGCGAAAAAATGCAATATTGATGAAAATAAAATCTCCCCACATGTGATTAGACACTCCTTTGCTACTCATCTACTAGATAGTGGAGCAAGCATTATGCTGATACAGAAAATTCTTGGACACACTAACCTTTCTACAACACAAATATACACTCATATTGCTAACAAAAAATTAAAGGATAAATTAGCTAATTCACACCCTATCACTCAGATAATCAATAGTTAAACTTGTTGTTTTTAATTTATAGTAAAGTTAAATTCAAATAAGTTTATTTGGGAACAGGCTTTTGTGATTTCAAGTTTATTGTTTAATTTCTTTCTTATACTATGGGAAATGCTCTATACTTTGATTGCTCTTCCTGTAATTCTCTTTCCTACACGGGTGATAACTATTTTTCTTGCCTGCTCAGTAAGGGTTGTATTGCTTATGCTTCGTTTACTATGTGGAATTGAATACGAAGTTAGGGGAATGGAAAATATTCCAAAATATCCCTTTATAATTGCCTCTAAACACCAATCTCCACTTGAAACATTTATCTTTATACTTTTATTTAGAAATGCAGTTTTTATTTTAAAACGTGAACTGAAGTGGATTCCTCTCATTGGCTTGCATCTCATGGCGCTTAGAATGATTTTTATTAACCGTTCAAATGGCATCAATGCCATGCGCCATATCATCAAGCTAGCAAGAGTGCGTATAGCAGAAAATAGAAGTATAATAATATTTCCTGAAGGTACCAGAACAGCTGCAAAGCAAAAAACAAAATATCAACCAGGTATTGCTGCTTTGTACAGTGTGTTATCTGTTCCTGTATTACCAGTCGCTTTAAATACAGGTTTGTTTTGGCCAAAGAGCATACTTTCTATGAGAAGGAATCCCGGAAAGGCAGTAATAGAGATATTGCCTCCAATATATCATGGGTTAAACAAAAATGAGTTCTTGAAAAATTTAGAAAAAACTATTGAAGAGAGAAGTAACAAACTAACTGCAAAGAAAAACTAGTATTGCAAATCAGTAAGAAGATTTTATAATGAAAGAAGAGTATAGTGTTTTAGGTATTGGTATATGGTAAATCATAAGAATGCTAAAAAGATGATAAAGGCAATAGCAAAGCGCACTTTAATAAATAAAATGCGCAAAAGTAAAACTCACACTGCTATTAGAAAATTGGTTGATATAATTAAGTCTGGCAATAAAGAAAATGTCACTCCAGCGTTTCGAAGCGCTGAGTCTAGTTTACACAAGTGTGTTAGTAAAGGTGTTATCCATAAAAATACTGCTGCACGTAAAATAAGTCGCTTGAATGCAAAAGTAAAAGCATTGATGACCGCTTAACGTGATTAATGCAAAGTTAACCGTTCAATTTGTATGCTTTACACAAAACTCAAGTAGCTTAAATGATGAATAAAAAAGCGTTATTGGAACTAAGCAATGGATTAAAAATTGAGTTACCCGTATTAAGCGGAACAATGGGTTATGATGTATTAAATATTAAAGATTTATATAAGGTCACAGGGTTACTCACCTACGACCCAGGGTTTGTTTCCACGGCTTCATGTTCTTCCGCAATTACATTCATTGATGGAGATGAAGGAATCCTTAGATATAGAGGGCATGATATAGCTGATTTAGCACAAAGCAATGATTTTACTGCTGTAATTTATTTACTACTCTATGGTAAATTACCTAATCTAGAGCAACACAAAAAATTTTTCCTAAAAATACAAGAATTATCTAAAGTACCAGAGCAGGTTGTAAATGTAATAAAAGCATTTCCAAAAACTGCTCACCCTATGTCAATTTTGATTGCGTGTTTTGCAACTTTGTCAGCGCTTTACCATGAGAGATATGGTAACAATGTCAGTAATGAAACCCTAGATTTTGGAATCTCTGCAATAGCGCAGGTTCCTGCAATTATTGCAATGGTCTATAGACATACCAATGACCAGGAATTCATAGATACTGACAATGAATTAAACTATAGTAAAAGCTTCTTAAGGATGATGTTTGGTAATGCTCTTGATAACGATAAAAGCACCCTTTTTGCAAAAGCCTTGGACAAAATATTTACTCTTCATGCTGACCATGAGCAGAATGCATCAACAGCAGCTGTTAGGGTGGTAGGATCGGCTGGTTCTAACTTATTTGCATGCCTTTCTGCAGGGGTTGCTACACTCTGGGGACCTGCGCATGGCGGAGCTAACGAGTCAGTTATAAATATGTTAAAGGAGATAGAACAAAGCGGAAATGTAGATAAATTTATTGAAAAAGCTAAAGATGATAAAGACCCGTTTAAATTGATGGGATTTGGGCATCGTGTTTATAAAAATTACGATCCACGCGCACGCATATTAAAAGATGCTTGTGATGAGATTTTAAATAAACTAGAACAAAATAGTAAACTGCTTAAGATTGCAAAAGAACTTGAAAAAATAGCTTTAAAAGATGAGTATTTTGTTGTGCGTAAGTTATACCCAAATGTTGATTTCTATTCAGGTATAATAATGAATGCTATTAATATTCCTCCAAGTATGTTCACACCTATTTTTGCGCTTGCAAGAACTACTGGTTGGGTTACTCAGTGGTATGAAATGACAAATGATAAAGAAACTAAGATTTGCAGACCAAGACAGCTCTATGTTGGTAAATGAGCCTTCATTTGCAGGTAGTGGTGTAGCAGAAAAAACTTTAAGCAAGCACAACCATTAAATTAAAGTAGATTAAACGTAGCTATAGAATGACAGAAACGGTGTTTGCAAATAAACATAAAACTCACTTTACAGACCTTAAGAACCCCTTATATGGGGATTTTTAGGCCTAAAATTTATCTTTAATCTTTATTTAAGTGACAAAAGCACATTATTAAACTAGGTGTGTTATGTTTAA
>NZ_NJBR02000039.1:0-16569 GCF_002204235.2 Wolbachia endosymbiont of Wuchereria bancrofti | reverse complement strand
ACATGGTCTTTTTGTTTATTGTCAGTGAAGTATATAAAATTTTCTCTTCAGTCTTCTGACTATTAAGCGTCTCCCAAAAAGAACTTCTAATTTACTTTCTAGTATAATATCTTTTTTTAAATCAACACCGAGATTTTTATATATTTCAATCAATCCCATCACTGTATTTGGTGTTAACCCTTGTTCAATTCTTATAGCAAAGAAGAAAGATTTTATGTCACTAGATATGAATAACAACTTTCTATCATGCACTAATTTTCCTATGTTGCTTTCTGTCATCTTAAAGCCCTTTCCTGTCATTTTGGTGTGTCCATTTGTAATTGAATTTTCTGGATCCCGGTATCTAGGTACTGGAATGACATCTCTTTTGGTAAAAATTATCCTTATATCACAATGTTCGCACAGTTGTTCGTTTGACACTGGCTCTTTTATCCCGATTACGCTCAGGAATGACAGCGAAAGACTGTTGATGCCCTATTGGTATGTAATGGTAAGACAAAAAGTAGTATAAGTATAATTAATTTCATAACTTAAGCGGCAGACCAGCAAAAGCAAAATTACCTTCAACGTATTGCACATTATCATTATCTTCCAACTCTTCAACCAATGCAGATAATTTATCGATCAACTTTTTATCGCTAATTTCAATCAGGTCCTTTGGCTGCCATGAAAGGCGAGCAAGTTCCGGCTCTCCAAATTTTGCATAAAAAGCATTACGTACCTTGCCAAAATCTTTTACTTTACAGGTTATAACATACAATCCTTCTATGTTATTTTCCTTGACATTCAATACTTCTAATTCGATTCCATGACTAAATAAATCGTCAAAATTTACACTTTCTGCTTTATAAACGATTAAGCCTACATGATCAAAAAGATAACTTACGCTTCCTGTTTCCCCCAAACTTCCATTTTTGCGAGAAAAAATATAACGCACCTCAGAAGCAGCTCGATTACGATTATTCGTCAGAACATGAACAATGAGTGCAGTACCAAAAGGTCCATGGCCTTCATACTGTATTTCTTCATAATTTTCCCCAGCAATATTACCAGCTGCATTTTTTATTGCTGTTTCTATCCTATCTTTTGGCAGATTTTCTTTGCGTGCAGCAAATATAGCAGAGCGAAGACGCGGGTTGAATTCAGGATCAGGTAGCCCTTGCTTTGCAGTAACTGTTATTTCTCTAATGAGTTTTGTAAATCTTTGAGAGCGCTTTGCATCCTGGGCACCTTTCCGATACTTTATATTTGAAAATTGTGAATGACCAGCCATATTCAAATAGTTAAAAATCTAAATTATACACCGAAGCTGGAGAAAGCTAAAGCAAATTTTCAAGTTTACTGTTCCACAGCATTCCCTCTGAGGTTCTCTGCTAATAGACTTTCATACTGCCCAGCTTCTAGATCAAGACCAAGAGCCGAATAAGCTGCTATTAAATAGTTAATAGATCTGGGAAAATAGCTATAATCCTTATTGCTTATTATATTTTGAAAACGCTTAATTGCTGCTAGATATTCACCACGCCTAAAATAGAACTTACCAATAGAATATTCCTTCTTTAGTATATGCTCCGTGATTAGCCTTACCTTTTCCTTCATTTCTTCTATATATTCACTCCCTGAAAAAAGATTAACGTACTCTGCAGCTAGCTCCAAAGCCTTATATGCAGTTTGTTGTCCAAGTTGCACCCTATTAATTTGCATATAATAAGATAACACCCTTAAGTAATATACGTATGGTAAATCCTCACCATTTGGATAAATATATATATAATCGTCCATATCACTTGCAGCACTGCTATAGTCATCCATATTGTAGTGAGAAATACCAGACAACAATTTTGCTTTCATTGCCCAATAAGAAAAAGGATACAAATCCTCAATTTTTCGAAATGCTCTGATAGCTTGTTTGTATTTCTTCTGGTCAAAAAGCTCAACTGCTTCCTCATATAGCTCAGTTTCACTCTTCTCAAGATGGACATCATCACTTGCATATGATCGCGTAAAGGAGCAAATTAGAAAAATAAAGCACGTGATTAAAGCCTTATACATAAAGATTTTTTATCAAAATAAAGTAAAGTATAGATCAAATATCATCTAAATAAACAAATTTCTGGAATTATTACAAAGTTAAAGCAGCATTTTTTGCTTAGGACCACAATTGTATGGACATTGTTATTTGATAAACCAAGGCTCAAGTAGCTTACAGAAACGAAAAACTACTTAACAAACCTTACAAGTCTCCTTATCATAGTGCTGAAGCTATTTATTTATCTTTAGCCTATGTAGATAAAATGATAAAAAACTTAATGTACTTGGTGTCTTAAATGTTTAATTTTTCGTACCATGTGTATCTCATGTCTTTATAAACTTTCAAGGTTTTTACCTAATATAAGCTAAGGTGCACTTGTTAAAGCACTCGAGACGGTAAAAAATGCAATTTAAAAAATAGATAGTGAATAACTAGCTAACAGGGGTTTTTTTGCCTTTTTTCTCATTGGTAAATTTCTTAAATATTTATAACTAAAGATTCACCGGCAACCACTGCTTGTTAGCGGGATCTACACCGCAGTGATATGACAATATTAAGCGCTGGAATGATATCGTTTACTATGAACATCACATTATATCACATGTTCGTGCAGATATGAATCGGGTCACGATCTACTATATCGATCACACTAGCGCCTGTTATACTTTTTCCACTGACTTTTACATTCTTCAACTCCCTCTTATAAGAATGTGTAATAAATCCACTTCCTACTATCAAAAGAGCAATAGTTGCTAAACCTAGAGCAGGACTTAATGATGATGCTAACGTTATTAACATTACCCTTCTTATTAACATTACAGAAGAACCAGCAAGCATTAACCCAGCTATAGGTATATTGCTATTATTTTTGCTGAGTTCCTCACCATGGCTAAGTTTCTCCATTTCCCTTTCCTTATTTTCTTTATTTTCTTTTTTATAATTATAAAAAGCTATGGCAAAAGAAAGTATATTAGCTGTGAAAAAAAGCGCTTCCTCTGCCACTTAAAGTGGCGACACTTCATCCATTATCTGACCCACAATAATCAACACAGTTGATATTACCTCAATATAAGCCAAACATTGATCTATATCAGAACAATTGTACTTTTTCTTTTCTATTTCTCTTCCATTTTCAATATTTTCCAACTCTCGTTCTTTTTGTATTATCTTTCTATTATTGTAAATTAGATATAGCATACAAATAAGAGACAGAACTGAAAAAGGCAGTAAAGTATGACTTAGTCCAACACTTATTACAACGAGTAATACCTGATCGCTACATATTTTTTCTAGCTCAATAGCCATGAGTAACGCAAATGGAATCATTGTAGCCAACGATACATATTGCCTATATAACTCTCTTTTTTTTAGTGTTAGTAGTTCTTGTTCGAGCTTTTTCTTTTTTTCCTCTTTTTCTCCTTTCAGCGTTGATGGCCCCAGTTTCTTCCTTTTTTCTGTTTCCTCTTTTAGTGCTAATAACTCCTGTTCAAACCTTTCTTTTTTGACTTCTTCATCAACTGTTGGCCAAAAATCTCGAAAAAAATCTTCAGCAGAAAATTTAGTTCCAAAGTTACTAATCATATAAATCCTATTGATCTATGAACCAACATATTATACAAGATTTTAATTATTCAGTCAATACTACTAAAACATTAACCTATCTTATCTATTAATTAATCTTCAAGAAATTCAGTCAATCTGTTTAATGCTAGCTAGAACATAATTATAACCCGACCACACAGTCATAACAGCTGCAATCCATAAACAAATTGCACCCATATATTGAACTGCCTCATAATCGTTCATTATTAGTGTCACTACAGCAATCATCTGTAAAAATGTTTTGATTTTTCCAGCCTTACTTACAGGTAAGCTAACATTCTTAGCTATTAGAAACTCCCGCAAACCCGAAACTAATATCTCCCGACAAACGATGACAACTGATGGTACTATCGTGCAATCATTGATCTTATGCTTATAAACCAGCATCATTATCGTTGAAACCACTATTAGTTTATCAGCAATCGGATCAAATAGCCTGCCAAATTTTGATTGGACTTTCCACGCACGCGCTAGGTAACCATCAAAAAAATCTGTAATGCATGCAAATATAAAGATTGATATTGTTATCAAGTTTGCATATCTATTTTCTATATAAAAACTCAATATTATTGCTGGTATTGCAAGTGCACGAGAAATTGTAAGCGAATTAGGCAGGTTTTTCTTAAACATGTAGTGCAATTTCAATCCAGCATGATAAGCTTATACAGAAGTAGAGCACAATCCACAAGTTAATAGTTTGCAATTGAATATTTACAAAAACCTAGTATACTTAAAAATTTACTAGCCATGAGCTCAAAATATAAGGATGTAATGATGAATGATGATTTAGATAGTACAACAAAACAAGAGGCACTTAAGTATCACATTAGAGGTGGCAATCCTGGTAAAATATCTATCTTGCCAACAAAATCTTTGTCTACTCAGTATGACTTGTCACTTGCCTATTCTCCTGGAGTTGCAGCTCCATGCCTTGAAATAGCCAAAAATCCTGATGTGGTCTATGATTATACGGCAAAAAGCAATTGTGTTGCTGTTATTTCAAACGGCACTGCAGTACTTGGGCTTGGCAATATTGGTCCTCTTGCCTCAAAACCTGTCATGGAAGGCAAAGCTATGCTGTTTAAGCGTTTCGCTGATATTGACGCAGTTGATATAGAAGTCGATACAGAAAATATAGAAGATTTTATCAATGCAGTAAGATACCTTGGGCCAAGCTGGGGAGGAATAAATTTAGAGGACATAAGATCCCCCGATTGTTTTATAATAGAGAAACGTCTGAACGAATTGATGGACATTCCAGTGTTTCATGATGACCAACATGGAACTGCAGTAGTTGTTGCAGCTGGCATAGAAAATGCTCTTGATATTGCTGGAAAGAAATTAGAGGACGTTAAAATCATCATGAATGGTGCTGGAGCAGCCGGTATTGCATGTTTAGAAATACTTAAGTCCATGGGCGCTAAAAATATAGTGCTATGTGATAAACAAGGAGTAATATACAAAGGTAGAAACGAGGACATGAATGAGTGGAAAGAAAAATACGCAACTGACACTAAAGAACGTTCTCTACTTGATGCAATAAAAGACACTGATGTATTTATCGGGCTATCTGCAAAGGATGCATTAAATGAAGAGATGTTAAAAAACATGGGTCAAAACCCAATTATCTTTGCTCTTGCTAATCCTGACCCAGAAGTAAGGCCTGAATTTGCAAAATCTGTGAGGCCAGACGCAATAATTGCAACTGGTAGATCAGATTATAACAATCAAGTTAACAACGTAATGGGGTTTCCTTATATATTCAGAGGAGCACTCGATGTACATGCAATGACAATAAATAATGAAATGAAAATCGCAGCTGCAGATGCAATAGCAAAGCTCGCTCGTGAACCAGCACCTGACGAGATATCTGCAGTCTATGGTGGCCGTAAAATGAGCTATGGACGTGAATACATAATACCTACTCCATTTGACCCAAGACTAGTTTCTATAGTATCTTCTGCCGTTGCAAAAGCTGCAGTTTGCTCAGGTGTTGCAAAAAAGGAAATACAAGACTGGAACAAATATGCAAATCAATTAAAATCTCGTCTTGCTAATGCTCTTAACACGCTGAATCTATTGTCCTCACAATATAGCAACTTATAACCAATAATTCAATTGCATACAGTTGTTTTAGATTTATAATATAAAGTGTTGTAATTTAAAGTAAGTGAATGGTTATTGTAATTCATGAATTAGGGGAAATCATCAGACAATTATTTTCTGACACTGACATAAAGATTAATGACCTTGCTGGAGATGATGGCCATTACTATTTAAAAATAACCTCCAAGCACCTTTTCGAAAAGACAAAAATAGAACAGTACAGAATAGCATATAAGGCCTTAGAAGGTCAGTCTATATATGCATTGCAATTAGAAACTAGTACTTAGAATTAAGGTAATATTTATGAGCAATTTCGAACAAATAAAAAAAGACATAACAGAAAATGATGTGGTGTTATACATGAAAGGTACATCTGATTTTCCTCAATGCGGATTCTCTGGACTTGTTGTATCAATTCTCAAAAAATTGAATGTGAAGTTTAAGTACATCAATGTTTTAGAAAATGATGAGATACGTCAGTCCATAAAAAAGTTTTCTAATTGGCCAACAATTCCACAACTATATATAAAGGGAGAGTTTATTGGTGGCTGTGATATTACTCGCGAGATATATGAAAAAGGCGAGCTACAGAGTTTGCTAAAAGAAAAAAAGATTGTTGAATAAAACTTTAAAAAACTTGGGTTCAGGAAAGTTAAACCCTATACCAGGTTTAATAGACGAGTAGCCTAATGCTATTAATTTTATAGGCTCATCTTTGTCACTTGCCACTACTCAAACTCCATCGCCCTTACGGTCAATGATTTCTATTGGTGTAAATACTACATAATTATTGTCATCAACGATCTTTACCCCAAGAATACCTTCATCATTTAAGCCAAGAGCCAAAGAAGGAACCTTATATGCAAACTTTTTGCCCGAAAGCAGCTTTACATTGGCAGTTGGTCCTTGCAAAAATACAATTTCATCATTAGTTATCTTCACCTCTATCCTATAAGATCCAGTTTTAGGTTCAACAATTTTACTAACAAAACTTACTTTGCCCTCCAATTTCCTTTCGTCTAGCAAATTAATTTGAGCTGTGCTGCCTAGTTTTACCTTGTTTACTTCACCTTCCGAAAGGTATAACACTACAAGAACTTGATCAAAATTAACCACGTCAGTTATTTTTTGACCAGTGCTAACAAAAATCCTCTTTGTTTATGTGGATTTTATCTACGTAGCCATCAATAGGAGACTTAACTGCAGTATTTTCTAAATCCAATTCTAGCCCCTTTAGGTCAGCTTTTGCACTTTGCAACGCAGTAAAAGCTTCTTCTACTTGTACTTGCACTCTTTCGCGCTGCTTTAACAAAGCCCTGGCCTTTTCAACCTGTTCAGTTCTGCCATGATCTTCTATTCTCAACACTACATCATCCTTTTTTACCTTTTTACCATCAGATAAATAAATAGCAGCAACTTTACCACTCACTTCCGAGGTAAGGCTGGCTCTATGTAAGGGATTTACTGTACTAGAAAAATTTAAATATACAGTGCGATTTTGCAGTTCACATTTTTGAACTTTTACTTAAAAGCCATTAGTTATATTATCACTATAAACCGCTTGATCTTTCTTTAAAAAACACATTATTAATAAAAAACAGTAAAATAAAAGCAATACCAGAAATAATGATTACTTTACTTCTCATCTTTAAGTAATAAAATTTGTTGACCAATTTTGTTAGAAACGATCGCATAAATTAAATTTTTGAATTAGGAATACTAAGTGAGTATATTGCTTCCATTGCCACTTCACAAATAGTTCTGTAAATAAGCCTACAATGGGACTAGTGCGACTTGAACGCACGACCTTCGGATTAGGAATCCAACGCTCTATCCTACTGAGCTATAGTCCCGTGTTTTCTATTATTCGTGCAAGATTATAGCAAAAATCCTGTATTTTCCTAGATCTCTTGCATAACCAATTTACAACAGCACAAAACATTTTTGTATATTTCTTGAGTACAATGTTATTATACTTAATAACACAGTTTAAGTTGAAAGGTTAATGTTAGTTAACAACATCAGTTATCTTTATAACAATCAAGACGACTTTGCTTTAAACAACATAAACATTAAAGTAAAAAGAGGAAAAGTTGCGTGTCTGTTGGGGCATTCAGGCTGCGGCAAGTCAACAATTCTGAAATTAATTGCAGGAATAGAAAATCCAAAATCTGGAACCATTTTTATAAATGATAAGCTAGTTGCAAGCAGCAGCACATCAATTGCCATAGAGCATAGAAATGTCGGATTGATCTTCCAGCATTCTGCATTATTTCCTCACAAAACAGTAGTAGAGAATGTAACTTTTGCTATTCGCAGTTCTTCCAAAAAAGAAAAGCACCTCATTGCATTGGAAATTTTGAAACTATTGAACATAGCAAAATATGAAAATATGTATCCTAATGCCTTATCTGGAGGGCAGCAACAATTAGTTGCAATAGCAAGAGTAATGGCACAAAACCCTGATGTTGTTTTGCTCGACGAGCCATTTTCTAACTTAGATATACTGTTAAAGTGTCAAATAAGACAATGTATATTGTCTCTCTTTAGAAGTAAAAACATTCCTGTGCTAATGGTAACTCATGACCCGCAAGAAGCATTGAAAGTCGCAGATTTTATCTATGTAATGAAAAATGGTAGAATTATTCAGTCAGGAATTTCTAGTGATATATATCACAGGCCTAAAGATGATACGCTAGCAAAGTTCTTTAGTGAACTCTCTTCTACTCTACAGTTAGGTGAGAAGTTTCCACTTGATGGCGCATTTGCTGCAAGAAAATAATCTAGTCTAAAATTATTATAAAATAGAACTAAACATTAAAAAATTTTGACCTATAATTAAATAAAAGGTGATATAATTACTTGACTTCAGTCGGGTTTTAATATCTAAATTAACATCTTAAATGGAGGTACACAATGAGTTTAGGCCCATGGCAATTATTTCTAGTCTTAATAATAATATTAGTTCTGTTTGGCGCAGGTAGGTTACCGCAAGTTATGGGTGACTTAGGAAAAGGTATTAAAAACCTTAAACAAGAACTTAAGGACTCAGAGAAACTATCATCTAACGAACCAGATCGTTAGCGTCTTCATACTTCATGATATGCACTTTCAGTGCGTATCATTTGTTAAAAATTTGGTTAGGCTAAAGCATTAAAGAGAGGTGAAATATCAGATTGAAATACGGCGATAATTGTGTTAATTAGAAAGAATAGTTTTGTTGAAGGGTAACTGTGCAAAAAAGTGAGAAACTAGCCGAAAATAAAAAATTAGCGTCTGATATTCTAAAAGAAGTTGCAGACACTAATAATGCTAGTAATGATAAAGTGACATTGTTTGATGTTAAAGCAGCTTTGCAAGAGCGCGGTTTTGGTATTTTAATAATTATTTTTTCCTTGCCACTATCGGTGCCTATACCAGTTCCACCTGGCTATACAACTATACTTTCTATACCTCTAATCCTATTCGCACTGCAGCTTTTGTTTGGTTTCCACTCTCCTTGGATGCCTCACTGGTTGGAAAGGAAATCTTTCCAATGTTCAACACTAGCTCTTGTGGTAGAAAAAACTTCCCCTGTGTTAAAAAAAATAGAAAAGTTCATGAGACCAAGAATGTCTTTTATTTTCTATGGACCAGGCGAAAAGATTTTAGCATTTATAATGCTGCTCTGTGCATTATCTATAGCCATTCCACTGCCTTTAACTAACTTTATTCCTGCAATCGGCACAACTCTCATTTCACTTGGCATTATGAGTAAAGACGGACTTCTCTCTATCTTGGGAGTCTTAGTATCACTGTGCGGGTTATTACTTACTCTTGTTGTACTAGTCAAAGGACCACAGCTCATACTTGGAGCATTCTCTTTCCTAAAAAGTTTTGTATATGGTTAGGCTCTACAACACTCTAACAAAAAAAAAGAGCTTTTTACACCGATCAATAAAGATCATGTAACAATGTATGTTTGCGGACCAACGGTATATGATACAGCACACATAGGTAATGCACGCTCTATTGTTGTTTACGATGTGTTATTTCAACTGCTTAAATTTTGTTATGGCAAAGCCACTTATGTGCGTAATATAACCGACATTGACGATAAGATAATAAATGCAGCAAATGAGAAAGATAGCAGTATAGAAAGTATCAGCACATATTATACTAGGGCTTTTCATGAAGATATGAGAAGCATAAATTGTGCAGAACCAACACATGAACCAAAAGCAGCGGAAAATATAAAATATATTATCGAATTAATCGAATATTTATTGCAATCTGGTCACGCTTATGAATCCAATAAACATATATACTTTAGCATAGAGTCTTACCCTGAGTATGGTGCTCTATCAGGGAAAAAAATTGATGAATTGGAGCATGGTAGCAGAGTTGAAGTTGGTGAAAATAAAAAGCATCCAGGAGATTTCGTACTGTGGAAACCTGCAAACGACACTGATTACAAGCTTTCAAGTTACTGGAATAGCCCATGGGGAGAAGGAAGACCAGGATGGCACATAGAATGTTCAGCAATGTCATATGCTTACCTCGGCAAAGATTTTGACATTCATGGTGGTGGTATAGATTTACAATTTCCTCATCATGAAAATGAAATTGCACAAAATAAATCTGCATTTACTGGATCAATGTTTGCAAAATATTGGGTACATAATGGTTCTCTTACAGTAAATAAAGAGAAAATGAGCAAATCTTTATTTAATATAGTTAAGGTAAGAGATTTACTGGATAGCGGAATAAAGGGTGAAGTAATACGTTACGCATTGTTCAAAACTCACTACAGAAAACCACTAGATTGGACAGAAAGTGTTATTTCTGAATCGCAGGAAATTTTAAACAAATTTTATCGGTTACTACGTGGCATAGATGTAGCAAGCATCGAAAAGAGTGATGTAGAAGTCTCTAGAGACTTTATAGAAACTTTAAAAAACGACCTAAATATTCCTGAAGCTTTAGCTATATTGCATGAAATGGCTACCAAAATTAATAAAACAAATAATGAGAACGAGAAGCTCAAATTAACTGAAAGTTTTATTAAGAGCGCAAGGTTCATTGGTCTTCTTGAGTCAAGCTATCAAGAGTGGTTCACTGCCGGTATAAGTTATCAAGAAATAAAAAGATTGATAGATTTAAGAAAAGTAGCAAAACAAAATAAAGATTACGATGCTGCAGACAAAATAAGAGATCAATTAAAACAAATGGGAGTTACAATTTCTGACAATGAAGATGGTACAACAACCTGGTAAATTCATATGGAAAATTATCTCCTATTGTTCACAGATAACCTAGTATCATCGCTGATCTTACCTATACACCAAAGTTTTGTGTTTTATACTATGTTGTATTTCAGGTCATATTATAATCCACTACTTACGTTACTTTTTGGAGTACTGGGATCAAGCATTGGTGGAATGGTCAATTGGTACTTAGGTAGAATAACAATTTCCATTAGGAAATCATACCACAAATTAGAGAACGAGTACAAAACACCAAGAATCATAAAAAACCTACTGATCTATGCAGTTGCATTACTCTCTTGGGTGCCAGCATTTGGAAGCGTAATACAGGTTTTATCAGGTTATTTTAAATTAAACCTCAGTATCTTTACTTTATTAACTATTTTATCTAACCTTTTTTACTTGTTATGCCTCATCATTACTGTTCAATAGTTGTTATCAAGTAGCTGAGCTAGCTACTAGTTTTTAAAACTTTTCCTCTGCTTTTCTAAATATTCAATATAGCTTCGTGCAGTGCAGTCCAAGATATTTGCTTCTCATATTAGGCATAAGTTTTTGCTTCCAAGTGTTCTTAAATTCTTGAAACCATTGCTTCTCAAAATTTTGAAAATCAGTCAAAATTTTTAACCTAAACTTATCAATCAAATTTGAAACTTCTACAACTTTTTCAGGGCTTACAGACTTTAAAGACAATACTTCACTCTTTAATACATCCAACTTACTAAAATATTAGGCTTAAACGGTATACAAAGTGAAGATCTTATATTGTATCTTAGATAAGAGCCATAATACAGCTTGATCTTATACATTAACGTAGCAAAGCATCAGAAGAAATGCTATTTTTATATTGTGCAAGAGAGGACAATAAACACTTGTAATCTATTTTATTGAAAAATGGTGTTTGTAAACTTAACTTAATTCTATCACTCAAAGATGTGAATTTTTGAAAACATAACTGCCATACTCGCTTAAAATTCAGGCAAAATATCTTCCTATTCTAGCTTTGGAAGCAACTCTTTTATGATTTCTTTTGGTAAATGGCGTATTGAAAATTGATTGATGACCCATGCAAAATTCTCTTCAAACTCATCTGTGTAATCAGTGTTACTATCAGGAAAAATTACATTGTTCTCTTTGTCATTTCAAGGCCATATTTTTAAAAAAAATTGTTTAACCTTTTTTTTAATTTTAAAATATTTTCACTTTTATCACCACCTCACACAAAACCTCACTTACTTTTTGCTCCACGTCTTTAGGACTGATCTTATCACCTATATACAATCCCAATGCCATTTTTCTCTAATAACTCCCAATCAAACAACTTATGTGGATCAGGCTTACGCACCCACGTAGCCTTCAATAGCTGAGTTACATACTATAGTGCCTATTTTAGCGTGATTAAATATCATATCTTTCTTAATCTTAAAGCGCTTCATAAGGTATAAAATCAGATCTTTGACAGATTTTATTTGTTCTTCTAGGAAAGGTTCAAGTCCTGTGTTTACAATTTCTATGCCTATAGAACAACCATTCAGCTTCTGTAGTTTTTAATCACACTATTTACTTGAACTTTTGCATAACTGATACCAGCATGCCATGCCCTTTTTTCTAATGGAACCATCACAATAATGCTACCATCTCTATTAACAATAAGCTGCACTGATATCCTTCTGAAATTTAACGTATCTTTTGTGCTTTTTAATGTCGGGATTCGATATGGTCACTATCACCATCAATATCTTTCTGTCATCTCTATCATCACAATTTAAATTTGGTGCAGGGTCTAAAAATAGCAGACTTTTTTAAGGATGGTAGACTTTTTTTAATCTTGAAAATCTTCCTTAATACTATTTGAATAAAATTATTGCTCAGATACAGTAAGCATTGAAGTGACAACAAGCAACAAAAGCACAGAGGCAAACAGAGCTAATAGATATTTGCTTACTATAAACTTCATGCAGCTCTAACATTCCATAAATCGCAGAAACTATCTATAATATAAATAAATTAATATAGTACATATAAAATGATATTTGTTTAACTTTTTTTTAGCCAGTGTGCCTATCAAGGTTTGCTGCAGCTACAATTAGTACTTTATCATTACATTTTCGTGTTAAATCAGGATAGAACGTAAGAATAGCACTATTCTTTCTTACAAATATTGATTGATAATTATCATCTTCCATTTTATATAGCACATTCCATCTTTTTCTAATTTCTCAAACGCTTTGGTTACAGAAGCTAAGATATCATCAGCATGAGGGTTATATGCATGCTCATTTGAGCAATTAATTTTCACTTTTCCATCCTTACCCAAATATTTTACTTCAAGCATACAAACCAGCAATTTGTATCCAATTTATTGCACTGGGATTTATTGTTCCAGATTGCACTTGCCCATTTATCTTCTTGAGCTTCAACCACACCTACCTCAAAATGTATACCACCTAATCCTATTTCATCTGGCTCACCACAAAAAATATGCCCAAATCCTATAGTTTCTTTTTCAATTCCACTATTTGTGAACTAAATCTTAGTTAGTTTATCCTTAAATAACTCCAAATCTGCACCCGGTGTAATCACCTGATGATTAAGCTTATCATATATTTATCTTACTAATTCTTGATGCTGTGAACAATCAAGCAAAATTCTGAAATCCTCCTTACCAGGATGCGACCCTAATCATGCAAACTCTTAACATTTCTCTATCAAAATCAGTCAGCTCTGGAAGCAACGGGATGTAGTTTGGGCCTGAAGAATCTGTTTCGAAAAAATGGTTCAAAGTTAGTTCGTGAATTTGCACCACTAAAACAATGACCCTTAATATAAAAAAGAAATCCTATTATCGGTATTATTAAGTATAAAACTAGCTTACCTCTCTTCAACATAACTGCAATACAACTTCATAAAAAAGTTAGGGTACAAGCAACAATTTAAATTAAAAAAGCTTTAATCTAACATAGATTGCAGCGCAGCAATCCCTGGCATCTTGTCACCGCTAAGCCAACTCAAAAATGCCCCTCCACCAGTTGAAACATATGTAAAATCTTTATCAGTAAGACCTGCAGCATTTATTGCAGATAAACTATCCCCTCCTCCTATTACGCTGGTTAATTTTCCTTTATATGTTAAGTCACTTACGACTTTCATCACCTCTATTGTACCATTTGCAAAAGCTGAATGTTCAAAAACACCAATAGGTCCATTCCATAGCAGAGCCTTACTGCTTGCTATTATACTACTTATTGTGCTTAAAGTTTGAGGCCCTATATCTAAAATCACATCATTATCCAAAACAGACCCAGTTTCTCTTAAAATGCAAGTGCTATAATCAGAATTCACTGCAACCAGAACATCTTCAGGTATAACTATTTTGCAATTGTTTTTATCTGCCATTTTAACAACATCATGCAGAAGACCATCAACGCCATTTTGAAAGAAAGATTTGCCTATATTAACTTTATTAAATAATAAAAAATTGTTAGCAATTGCACCACCAAGGACCAGATAATCGACCTTTTCTACTAATCTTATAAGCATTTTTATTTTAGTTGATATTTTAGCCCCACCAACTATTGCAGTAATAGGTTTAGCCTCAAATGATACAGCCTTCTCAAGATATCTTAGCTCATCTTGTAAGCAAAATCCTGCATAGGAAGGCAAAAATTCTGTAATGCGTGAAATAGAAGCGTGAGCTCTGTGAGAGCAAGAAAATGCATCATTAACATATACATCCGCTAGAGACGCCAATCGTTTGGCAAAATTTGCGTCATTTTGCTCTTCTTCCTTATAAAATCTCAGATTTTCTAACAATATTACATCTCTTATAGCTATCGCATTCACTACCTTTTGTACTTTTTTACCAATACAACCATCAACAAATTTTACCTCTTTATTTAATAGATGTGATAAAGTTTTAACCACATTTTTTAGTGAAAGATTATTGTCTTTGGCCCTTGGGCGTCCAAAATGTGATATAATAATAACCTTTGCACCCGCATTTACCAAATGCCGAATAGTAGGTAATGACCTCAAAACACGAGTAGTATCGTGCACTTTTCCATTCTTTATAGGAATATTGAAGTCAACTCTGAGTAAGACAGCTTTACCGTGAAGATCACAATTTTCTATGCTAGGTATATTCATCATAAAATTAAAGCTATAAAGTCACTATGCAGCAGTTTGACCTAAAGTAAATCACTTTTTTTTCCACGTACTCCCTTTGAAGTTGAATATTGAAAATTAACCGGAGAATTGTGGATCATTTTATATATGTCATAACAAGCCATGGCACTTTCGGCAAAACCATTTAATATCAACTTTAGTTTGCCCAAATAAGCAGCTACATCTCCAATTGCATATATCCTATCTCTACTGGTTCTAAGTGTAGCTTGGTCAACAACTACGCGGCTACCTTCTAACTGTATATCCCAACTGCCTATTGGACCCAAATCCATTGATAGTCCAAAAAACGGCAGTAAGAAATCAGCGGATATTTTTCTTTCTTCCTTAGAGGTAATATTTTTTATTATCACCGCACTCAACTGCCCATCGTTTCCCGTTAGTTTGTGTAGTTGATATGGCACTACAAGTTCTATCCTTCCACTACTCTCAAGTAATTTTAATTTATTTCTCGTTTCAGAAACGCAACGAAATTCTTTTCTTCGATGTATCACATAAATTTTCTTTGCAACTTTAGAGAGTTCTACGGTCCAATCAGCTGCAGAATCGCCTCCCCCTGCAATCACTATGATTTTGTCCTGAAAATCAGAAATTTTATTCACGTTATAAAATACGGATTTATTTTCATATTCTAATATACCGCTAAGGGGTGGACGGTTAGGTTCAAACATTCCATTGCCTGCAGCAATGATAATAGCCTTGCATTCCACCTTCGTACCTGCGCTCGTTACTACAATAAAACTTTGACTGTTATTATTTACAATTTCTTCCACTCTTTGACTTAAATGGTAAACAGGCTCAAATGGTGAAGCCTGTTCCATTAATTGCTCAATTAATTTTTGAGCAGTAATTACGGGATAGCCAGGTATATCATATATTGGTTTTTCTGGGTAAAGAGCAGTGCATTGCCCTCCCGCTTGATCTAAAACATCTATTATATGACATCTCATATCAAGCATTCCTGCTTGAAAAGCGGTAAATATTCCAACAGGTCCTGCACCTATTACTACTATATCAGTTTCCATATTCAGGTGGTAATTTACTTAGATATTAGTTGGCTTTGTTAATAAGGTCAATTAGTCAAACTACAGAAACGATGCCATGAATTAAATGGCAAAATTACTTGACACATTTTGCTAGACCTCTTACCATAGTACTGAAGATATTAGTTATTTTCAATCTGTGTAGATTAAACAACAAGGTTATTAACGTAGTGGGCACCTTATGTTTAATTTTTTGCACTATGTGTATCTTATGTCTTCACAAGATTTCTAGGGGTTTTTATCTATATGAGCTGAAACGCGCTTATAAAGCATTTAAGACAGTATAGCACACCAATTTGTAGGATATAGAGAGTAAGCAACTTCTACCACAAAGTGTAGTGCATTCTCTTTAGGATAT
>NZ_NJBR02000038.1:0-26601 GCF_002204235.2 Wolbachia endosymbiont of Wuchereria bancrofti | reverse complement strand
GGGAAAGAGGGTGTTTGATATGATAGGGGAAGGAGGCACTGGAATAATACTCTTTCTGGCAAATCGAGGTGATAAACCCTTCCTGATTATTTTTCTATACATCTTTACCAACACATTATGTGGAAGTTAAAGGGCGCTTTTGTATATTCAATGGGCTTCCAGTTGCATCCCTTACATGTGTAGTCAAATTTCTCTAAAGACGTTTTCTCCCTGATTCTTTTTACTGCTTCACTCCAGGTCAAAGTCTCTCTAATTTTTATTCTTAAAACCTCATATGCCTTCTGTCCAGCTCTAAAACTTTAGCTTGTGTAGTGCATTTATCTTGCTGAGTCTGTGGTTTAGACAAGCACTACAGATACTATCAAGATTACCAGTTACTTTGATTCGAGTATTGGGGTTAGTGATTACTTTACTTGCTATCCTTCTGTAATTTTCTATAAAATCCTGAAAATATCCATATCTTTGCAACGCAAGAGCGTATATGAAATAGTGATGACTAAATCTTATCATTCCTCAAATATCGTAAAGCTGCTACGAGTAGGAAAACCTTCACTAAACCAGGAAAGATAAACGGTAGCATGCCAACCATTATTGCTTGTTTCAGACCTACGTGAATAACAAGCCAACTGACACCACAAATAAAGATTACAGCTGTACCAGCCAGGCAGTTCAGAGAATTGCATATAAGTGACTCATATTTAGAATTCAGCGATTCGTTCACTTTACTCATCACTATAACAGCAGCTAAAAAGCCAACCAAGTACCCACCTGTTGGCCTGAGAAAAGTGTGATAGCCACCAAGAAAATCTGCAAAAACAGGTAATCCTGCTGCACCAAGTGATAAATACGTAAGCACAGAAAAAAACGCTGTCCTGCAGTTAAATTTAAGTCCAATAAGCATTACTCCTAAACTTTGCAGTGTAATAGGCACAGGCTGTAATGGTATGCTCATTTGAGCTGTTAGAAATAAGAGTAAAACACAAAAAAAGACCTCGATTAACGCCAATTTACTGCTAGATTGCGTTGTAAACATACTCCTCTAAGTAAAAACATACTAAAGCTAATTATATTTTAGGAGCTTTGCAACTTAAATTTTGCTTTTGTTGCTCATAATTATGTTCCTTGTGTGGAACAAAAAGGTTAAACTTTTTTTAATATTCTACTATATATAGTTAGCCTTTTTTTGAGGATTAAAAATGATAAGTAAAGAAGACCTACTGGAGTTGATGAAAATAAGGCATAGTAGACATTCATATGGTCAAAGTAAATTAGCACATCAGGAAGAAATAAATATGCTGATAGAAACTGCACGGTTATCTCCCTCACGTTATGGTGACGAGCCCTGGAGACATGTGATATGCAATAGACAAAGCAATCAAGATGCATGGGAAAAATTACTGAGTTGCCCTACTGAACCCAACCAAAAGTGGGCAAAAGATACACAAATATCAACCATATCATTGAGCGCTAAAAATTTCCATGATCACACAAAAAGAGCAAATTTTTGGGGCAGCCACGATATTGGTGCAGCAAATTATACACTTACGCTACAGGCTACATCTATGAATTTAATGCTCATCAGATGAGTAGATTTGGTAGGAGTAAAATAGTGAAAAATTCAATATGCTAGATGATTTTAATATAATGTCAGTGATAGCGGTTGATTACGAAGAAAAGGGTGCTGAAGCCAAGGAAGAGACAAGAAAGCCAATAGAGAAAATGTTTTTTATAATGAGTAGCCAAAGTCCTAAAAGAATGTACGGTACTGGTAACAATTTCGTTATCATAGACTCACGCTCGATAAACAACTTGAATTGGAATTATAGAGAAATTGCCAATCAAAATGGCTGCGACCAAGTTATAGTAATAGCCAACTCCAGCGCAGCTGATTGCTTTATGCACATTTATAATGCTGACGGTGGTGAAGTCGAAATGTGCGGAAACGCAGCACGTTGCGTTGGATATCTAATAATGTCAGAAAGAAGTACTGAGTATGCCACCATCGAGTTAGTAAACGAGCGCATTTTAGAGTGCTTCAAAGTGGGTGGCAGATCCATAAAGGTCAATATGGGCAAACCACTGTTTAAGTGGTATGAAATTCCTCTTTCCGCTAAATGTGATCCACTTCATTTACCCATAGAGCTTGAAATGCTAAAAGATCCAGTTGCAGTAAATATTGGTAATCCGCACATGGTTTTTTTTGTTGATAACATAAGAGAAATACCGTTGCAAAGCTTAGGACCAAAGCTAGAAAAGCATACATTATTTCCCAAGAAAGTGAATGTTAACATTGCGCAAGTTGAAAAATCTGGGGAAATATCTTTAAGAGTTTGGGAAAGAGGTACAGGTATCACTGCCTCATGTGGTAGTGCAGCCTGTGCAGCACTTATTGCATCCGTGCTTCGTGGATACTTGATTACTCGACAGACCTCAGTGAATTTGCCAGGAGGTAAATTACTAATCGAGTGGCCAGATAACATATTTATGACTGGCGATATAGGGTTCCTATAGCCCCAGTTTAGGCAACATGAACCTTATGCATCACTTCTAAAATTTTTTTGCCAATCACCGCAGGAGTTTCCGCAATTGCAATACCAGCACTGCTCATAACTTCTAGCTTTGCACCAGCACTTCCTCCACTAGAAGAGATAATTGCCCCAGCGTGTCCCATGCGTCTCCCTGGAGGTGCCGTTTGACCAGCTATAAATCCAACAATTGGCTTTTTAGTTTTTTCTGTCTTCACAAAATGTGATACATCCTCTTCCTCATTTCCGCCTATCTCACCAATGACTACAATACCATGAGTATTCTCATCTTTTAAAAATAGTTCCATACAGTCAACGAACGTCATACCGTGAATAGGGTCTCCTCCAATTCCAATGCATGTTGACTGACCAGGTCCAACAGCGGTTGTTTGTGCCACTGCTTCATAAGTTAAAGTTCCAGAACGAGACATAATTCCTATATGCCCACGCTTGTGAATATGTCCTGGCATGATTCCTATTTTGCATTCTTCAGGTGTAATAATTCCAGGACAGTTAGGACCAATCAATCGACTTTTTGAACTAATAAGCGCATGCTTAACCCTCACCATATCAAGTATAGGAATACCTTCTGTAATACAAACTATCAACTCTATCTCTGCATCTATTGCCTCGAGTATTGCTGCAGCAGCAAACTTAGCAGGTACATATATAACCGTAGCATTTGCATTAGTTTTTTCTTTAGCTTCTGCTACAGTATTAAAGACTGGTAAATTGAGATGAGAGCTTCCACCCTTTCCAGGGGTTACACCACCAACCATCTTTGTCCCGTAGCTGATAGCTTGCTCTGAATGAAATGTACCCTGTGCACCAGTAAAACCCTGGCATATTAATCTTGTATCTTTGCTTACTAAAACAGACATGCTTTATTCCACCTCTTTTACTATCTTCTGCGCAGCTTCATCTAGTTCATCTGCAGCAATAATATTTAATCCTGATTCTTCCAAGATTCTTTTTCCTTTCTCAAAGTTAGTACCCGATAACCTAACCACTAGGGGAACTTTAATGCTCATTTCTTTTGCAGCTTCAACAATTCCACTTGCAATAATATCACAACGCATTATACCACCAAATATGTTAACTAAAATTCCTTTTACGTTACTATCAGACAATATGATTTTAAACGCTTCGGTGACAGTCTCTTTGCTTGCTCCGCCACCAACATCTAAAAAGTTGGCAGGTTCTGCTCCATAATATTTTATTATATCCATTGTTGCCATAGCAAGACCTGCACCGTTCACCATGCAACCAATATTGCCGTCCATTTTTATGTAACTAAGCCCATGCTTTGAAGCTTCTATCTCTTCTTTCACTTCTTCATCATAATCACGGAGTTCCACAATCTCCGGATGGCGGTATAGAGCGTTGTCATCAAAACTTATTTTAGCATCAAGCGCAATAAAATCTCCAGAATTTGTTTCAACTAATGGATTAATCTCGATTTGGTTTGCGTCAGTTGCAATAAATGTGTCATATATATTTTTTGCAACATTTGTTATTTTTTCTATTTGTTCTGGACTTAAGTTAAAAATGTTGCTTAGTTTTCTGCTATCAAAATTTGCGAAATCAGCAGCATAATCAATATCAAGCTTCACAATTTTCGTGGGAAAATTTTTTGCAACTTCCTCAATATCTATTCCACCTTCTGAGGAAAATATGAACGCTGGCCTACTGAGCTTTGGGTCAACTACTATGCTTAAATAATATTCCTTTTTAATGCTAGAGCCTTCCTCAATGTATACCCTTCTTACTTGTTGCCCATTTGGTCCTGTTTGATGAGTAACTAAAGTTATGCCAAGCATACCCTTTACAAACTGTTGCGCCTCTTCAGCCGACTTTGCCAATTTTACGCCACCAGCTTTACCCCTACCACCTGCATGAATTTGAGCTTTGACTACAAGCACATCGGACTTTAATTGATTTATTTTGGTTTCCGCTTCTTCTGCAGACATAGCAACAAAACCCTTTGGCACTGGAACATTAAATTTATGCAAAATCTCTTTTGCCTGATATTCGTGAATATTCATAAAACAACCAATGATAAATTATTAAAAATTACCAACCGTAGCGCTGCCTTCTACTCTCTTGTTGGCGCTTCTTTTTTTTAGCTTCAGCTTTCTTTTTAGCTCTCTTTTCTGACTTTTTTTCATGATATTGTTTTTTTATCTTCATCCCTCTTCCTTCCTTTTGAATTGTTTTTTTCAATACCGGAAAAGCCCTATCTACATTACCATAATGAACTGATACTTCAATCAAACTCTATACCTCCTTCGGTAATCATCTCAAAAGCTTATTTATAAATTAGAAAATTAACATTGTCAATTATTTCATAAACTTAACTGTAACATGGCCAGAATATGAAGGCTCAAAAGCGTGAAGCTCCCATCAAAAATCGGGGCGGAGAGATTTGAACTCCCGACCCTTTGGTCCCAAACCAAATGCGCTACCAGACTGCGCTACGCCCCGACTTCTTCATTCAGAATACCAATAACTCAGCAAAACGCAAGGTTCATTTATTTAATAAAAAACATTCACAATAAATATGTCCCGTTATTGCCTTTAGACTTGGTAGTTCCTCTATTTTTGTCATTTTTAGGCTAAACTACCACTTTTTCTTTCTCTTTATTTTTTTTGTCCATATTATTTTATTAAGGCTGTGATGAGGATCTTTATGAAAGAAAAAATTACTACCTACTTATAACGATAATTGCAATGATGAGCGTTATAGGATTAATGTCTTCAGATATTTACCTATCTGCATTGTCAGTAATGGCAGAGTATTTCCGCGTGGAATCACAAGACATATAGATCACTCTAAGTATATATCTGCTTAGTTTATCTCTTGTACAAATAATTTATGGTTCCTTGCCAGATAGGTTTGGACGCAGATCTATTATTATAATTAGATGTTGCTATTTATGTTGTATTTTCTGGACTTTGTATAATACCTACTAGCGTTAAAGCCCTGGTAATTTTTCGCTCTTTTCAAGCAATAGGAGCATGCTCCAGTATGGTACTAGGAAGAACAACTGTTGGTGATTTATTTAAATAAAAAAGAAGAAGCAGCGCAAATTTTTGCAATTATATTTCCAACTATCGACCATGTCACCAGTCATATCTCCTATAATTAGAGGACTCCTTGCACCTTATTTTAACTGGCGGGCCAATTTTCTTTTTTCAGTAACCATTGGAATTATATCGATGGTCATCATAGTCATTTCGTTCAGAGAAACCTTACCCCAAAATAAAAGAATTAGCATATCTATTACATGCCTTATAACACACAATAAGGAAATATTATGCAACCCGATCTATTAGCACACAGTACAATTGCATTGTACGGCTTACTGTACTTATTTCACCCACTTAGTCAACTCTCCATTTATCTTTAGTAAATTAGAGTTCAATCCAGGTAGCATAGGTTTCTTCTATATTACCATAGCTTTATCATATGTATTAGGCAACATGTTAAGTAAAAAAATAATAAAAACCAGCACTATAGATAACGCGCTGTTATTAGGCACAATAATCTTTACCATTAGTGGGTCAGTGATGTTTATTTTAGCTTGGAATACAATGAGTAATCCACTAGAATTATTATTTCTATGACTATTCTAATATTAGGCAATGGATCTCTTCTTCCACTTGGTGCAGCGAGTGTAATGTCAATATTTCCTAAGATGGCTAGAACTGCTTCTGGTCTTAATGGGCCTCATGTCACTCAGTGCCGCCTCTATATCATCAGTAGTTGCAGGTCATATCTTAAATGAGTTAATTCTTTTTATTCTGATAATGAAGAATAGGTTGAAGCAAAAGAAAGAATTTTCTACAGAAAATCTTTAACTAGACAGGGTTTGGAAGGAGTCATGCTTCTTGTGATTAATTCAAAAGTAGGAATATTTTAAAGATGACACTTTATTTACAGTTCTTTATTTGTTAGCCTTGCTTCCTATTGTTGCAATAAGGTCTATAAACTTACATAAATTCAAAACTTTATTTAGCGCATACTTCTATTACTATAACCTCCATGAATCATACAGTTAAAGTGATATATCGGTAATTGTATATCCACAACCTACTACTATTCTATATTCAACATGAACTGAGTTTATTTTAAAGTTGGGAATTTTAGGGTTCTTTCTTAATCATTTCATTTCTACATCAGAATGTCTAAAATTACAGCCTGTTTCATATTTGTGCCTTATTCTTTCTACATTGGTACCAACAATTTTTCTAGTATTAGTCTTTAACTCTTCTTTTTTATTTATCACTGTGTTAGCTTTCAAGGATTTATATTCGTTTATTTTTTCTCCCATTGACTTTTTCTATCTTGCACTAGCCCATGGTAAGTTCCAGAATTAGCCTTTATAAATTTTGCCTGTCTTTCTGATCTTTTTGTAGCAAGATCCGCTTTAGCATATGTAGATTCTTGTTGCAATGAATCGTTTGCCTTTTTCTATGCTTTACACTCTTCTGTGCTGGTGTAGAGCGGGTTTTTACGTTTCCTAATATTAGAAATTTCAGTGTAAATGTGCTTACTATCTCGTTCTTTTGTTTCTTGTTTTCCAGCAAAACTTGCTTCAGCATATTGTTGTGACAAATTAATTGAACCATCCTGTATTTTGTATTCTCCTGTGCTAGAATAATCACTGTCAAGTGAACTATTATCTCTTCTATAACGAGAGAATTCCTCATAAAAATGTTCACCATCTTGTTCCTTTGCTTCTTGTTTTGCAGCAAGATTCACCGGGATATATACGTGTGACAAATCGACCGACTTTCTCTGTGCTCTAAGCTCTTTTATGCTAGAATAGCAACTGTTGAGTGAATCATTATCTCAAAAACTATCTACTTTCTCATAAATGTGTTTATTATATGCAAATTGCGTTTCAGCATTCTGGGAAGGCATTTCTTCATAAGTAATTGCAAAGAATGCCTTATACTCCCCTTTATCATTGAGGCATACTTTCCTTCAATATTCATACTGCCTGTATTGCAATATTCAGAGTCCCTTACCAACAAAAATTGTACTATAGGGTAAGAGATTATTTCCTTTGGCAAGTTTCTTTGATAGGTCCAACTACAAATTTTAAGGCAGCTAGTCTTTCCCACAGCGTGCGTTATAGAATTCTTGTTATCTTTGTCTAATGAGTTAACATCAGCCCCTGTATTGATAAGTAATTCTACTATGTTGTAATTGAGATTTTCTATAGCAACACAAGTGCATCGTTTAAGTGCTGATTATCCTTTTATTATTGGTGGATTCCTTTCTTTTAGCAGATGAGAAGAGTTTATTTAACGCATTGAAGAGGCCTAGAGCAAGTTTTACAATTCCTTTATTGTTGTATTTGGTAGCTTGAATTAATAGGTTGCTTTTTATACCCATTGGTTATACCTCACTGCCCATATTCTTAGAAATATGTTATCTTACAGTGGTTGACTTTTCCTTAGCTTTTATAAAATCGTCTAGTCTGTACTGTGAAGTTTTATAAATTTTAGTCTTGCTTCCACCTTGCATATGGGTATTTTCTTACTCACATCCTTCAAACTTGCAGCCATGTTCAATAACTTTAGGTAAAATGTTGCAGCATTTTTGAAATCTGATAATTTATCCAGAATAATAGCTAGATTATAGATATAAAAAATATTATTTTGATCAAGGGAAATTGCAGTTACCATGTATTCCTTGGCTCTTTTATAGTTTTCCTTTTCATATAGATCAGACCCAAGTTTGCTAATAAAGGAGCATAATTTTTTTGTATATCATACAATTTCAACATTCCACTTAACGCCAGATCAGGATTGTACTGTGAAATTATTGTTAGAAAGTTTTCTAATATATAAGAGTTACCAGGATATTCTTTTAAAAGTTTTATGTAGACCTCTATAGCTCTTTTATATTCTTTGTTAGCATAATAAATATTCCCTAGACCAATTAAAGCATTTTTATGATAAGCAAATCTTGCAACGACTTGATTAAGAAGAGAAATAGCTGTCTCACTACCTTCCGACTCAAAAGAATTCTTTACCTCTTCTAAGATAGAGTACATACTAAAGCTCTTACCGGAGCTTTGTAAAATTTTAATATTGAATTTGTCATTCTTTTTTTCAATAACGTCAAAGTTTTTACATTTTTTGTCGGCTTTTATATACTTAGCAACGCTATTAAAGGCTTTTTGTATCTCCAAATTTTCGTTAGCATAGGCAGCAGAAAATTCTAATAAAATCATGGTACAAATTAATATATAAGCAAGTACAGATCCAAGTATTGCAGCGTTGAGGTTAAATATTGGTATCATTCCAGCACGTAACCAGTAAATCTTATTTTCCCGAGCTATACGTAACACAGTATAAACTTATAAATACTAGTCCACCTATCTCATATAATAATAAAGATATTACTAACAATGGGGTCAAACATGAATGCCGCTATGCTGACTGCTATTTTATAGCATATATATAGTTAATATATTCATTTTATAATATGATATGTTAATGATCATATATTCTGGTAGTTTTTTCATCTACCCCAAATTAGTTATGCAACAAAACCACCCTAAAAATAATTTTAGGTCTTTATTAATATAAAGTTAATATAAGCACGTTAGCATAAATGTCTATTATTAAAATCTAAGGAATTTGCTTTATAACAAAATTTACATAAAGGACAAATGTTTAAAAGAACTGTCCGAATTTATAGATTAAGCTGCAATTGAAGAAGTGGAATCACTTGACTTTTCAAAAGCTATTTTAGCTCATGCAAAATGCTCTTCTAATGAAGCAGAAGAGATAGCTTCTGCATCGGATGTCTTCAATGGTCACGATTCACTTATAGAAGAGAGTAGAAGATGGTGAAGGAGTAATCGATAATGATGCGATAGATGTAGCAGGCTGTACAGCAAGCACAGATATAACATAAACTACATAGATCAATAAACACGCATTACAACTTAATAAACTAAGAAATAATGCATTCACAGCAGGGGTTTTTGCACTAGTACAAAAACCCCTGCTTTACCCTGTTTACTTTTATCGTACTAGTTGACAACTAACAATTAGACGTCTGAATCAGTTGACAAATTAAACACTTGATAAGCATAATTTGGAGCTTCCTGCGTGATGATTATATCATGAGCATGGCTCTCTCTTAATCCTGATGCAGTTATAATTACAAACTTGCAGTTTTTCTTCATCTCTTCTATATTCCTATTACCGGTATACCCCATTGCAGCTTGCAACCCGCCAATTAATTGATGGATTACTCCCGAAGCTGGACCTTTAAATGGCACTCTTCCTTCCACTCCTTGAGGAACTAATTTGAGTTTTGAGTCTTTATCTTGAAAATAACGGCTAGCAGAACCTTGTTTCATTGCACTAATAGACCCCATTCCTCGATAACCTTTATATGCTCTACCCTTATACATGATAATCTCACCTGGACTTTCATCAGTACCAGCAAAAATTGAACCGATCATCACAGAATCAGCACCAGCTGCAATAGCTTTTGCAATGTCTCCTGAGTATTTTACACCACCATCAGCAATCAATCTTACTTTTCTTGCTTTACATGTTTTTGCAACATTTTGAATTGCAGAAAATTGTGGCACACCCACACCTGTAACTACTCTGGTTGTGCAAATTGATCCAGGTCCTATTCCAACCTTTACTGCATCAACACCTGCATCAATCAATGCTTCAGCAGCTTCCTTTGTTGCAATGTTTCCACCAACTAGCTGCGTATTTGGATACATCGTTTTTATTTCTTTAATAGTATTAATAACGTTTTCAGAATGACCGTGAGCAGTATCTACAATAATCACGTCAATCTCTTCTCCGATCAGAGCTTCACATCTTTCTATACCATCCTTTTTACCAGTACCAACTGCAGCGGCAACTCTGAGCCGCCCTTTACTATCTTTACATGAATTAGGGTATCTATTGTATTTTTCAATGTCTTTAACTGTGATCAAACCTATACAACAGGAGTTTTCATCTATGACCAAAAGCTTCTCTATTCTATTTTCATGCAATAGTCTCATTGCTGAAGTGCTATCTACCTCCTGCTCCTGTATTGTAACTAACTTCTCTTTTGTCATTACCTCGGAGACTTTTATACTCATGTCCTGATCTTCAATAAACCTTATATCTCTGTTAGTTAAAACTCCGACTAACTTGCGTTGATCAACTACAGGAATACCAGAATAATCATGCTTTTTCATTAATGAAATTGCTTCTGCAACTGTTTTATCTGGGGAAATCGTGATTGGATTATACACGATCCAACTTTCATATTTTTTCACTCTTCTTACTTCTGAAACTTGCTCATCTACTGATAAGTTTTTATGTATGCAACCTATCCCACCATGTTGGGCAATAGCTATTGCAAAACCTGACTCAGTGACAGTATCCATTGCAGAAGATATGAGAGGGATGTTGAGTTCTATACTATTTGTCAAATAAGTTTTTGTATCTGCATTACAAGGCAATATATTAGAATAAGCTGGCAAAAGGAGTATATCGTCAAACGAGTAACAAGCTTCCATTTTTTTTCATAGGCTTTATTTAAAGCTTATACGCCAATTAAGTAAATTGCAATAGGGCATTGCACAAAATTAGCTAGGTATATGGTTCCAAGCTGTACGACGACAAGAGCAGGCTTTGTTGTATAGTTACCGGTCATTCAAATAGCTCACAGAAATGCAAAAAATTACTTGACATACTTTGCCAGCTTTCTTATCATAACAGTGGATCTATTTTATGTAACTTCCCAATCTGTACAGATTAAAACGATAAGAAGATCTTGTATTTGGCGCATTACTGTTTAATCTTTTGCACTATGTGTATGTATATCTCTAATAAAATTTCTGGTTCTTACCTATATCAAGCTGAAACATGCTTATAAAGCACTTAAGACATCACCCAACGTCAAATTTTTAAAATAAAGAGTTAGTAACTAGCTACTCCTGGGTTTTTTTGCCCTTTTTTTCTACTTAGTAAGTTTTTTAAATATTTGTAGCTGGAGAATATTAATAACTTATCATTTTCTTTTATAATAAAAACTGTTAATGAATACCTAAATCTGAGTAAAAGAAATTTCACTATCATTCACTAATCTAGTTAAAATTCAAGAATTTTAACACTTTAGCTATTTTGAATAGGATTAAATTTATTAATATAAATAACGAATTACTATTCTTAAATTTGATCAGATTGATTGCAAAAAACAAGATTTTCAATAAGTTGTTTATAATCCCAACTATAGTGAGCCTTTCACACGTTGCAATGCAACAAAGTCCTACAGGCACCGCCTCTCATTAACAGGAAACAACTTAGAGCTAGTACCATTAGAACTGGCTTATTTTTAATTATTCATAGAGTTAAAAAAGTCAGCGTTGCTCTTTGTCAAAAGTAGTTTATCACGTAGAAACTCCATTGCTTCAACAGGACCCATAGGGCTCAGTATCCTACGCAACACCCATATTTTATTTAATATAGCTTTGTCAATTAATAGCTCTTCTTTTCTAGTTCCAGATTTCGTAATGTCAATAGCTGGGAATATCCGCTTATCGGCAAGTTTTCTATCAAGTATAATCTCAGCATTACCTGTACCTTTAAACTCCTCAAAAATAACCTCATCCATTTTTGAGCCGGTCTCTATAAGAGCAGTAGCAATTATTGTTAAAGAACCACCATTTTCAATGTTACGAGCTGCTCCAAAAAAACGTTTTGGTCTTTGTAGTGCATTAGAATCTACACCACCAGTTAGAACTTTTCCAGATGAAGGAATAACTGCATTATAAGCACGTGCAAGACGAGTTATAGAGTCGAGTAAGATTACCACATCTTTTTTATGTTCAACCATCCTTTTAGCTTTTTCTATTACTATTTCAGCAAGCTGTACATGACGGTAAGCAGGTTCATCAAATGTAGAGCTTACTACTTCGCCTTTCACAGAGCGCATCATATCTGTCACTTCTTCAGGTCTTTCATCTATAAGTAATACTATCAATTCTATTTCAGGATGATTTGTAGCTATAGAATGAGCCATTTGCTGAAGTAGTATAGTTTTTCCTGTACGGGGTGGAGCAACTATCAATGCTCTTTGTCCTTTTCCAAGAGGTGCAACTATATCCACAGCACGCATATTTATATCTTTTTTATTATCCCCGCTGCTGTTGTTTTCAAGGATTAAACTTTCCTCAGGATAAAGAGGAAGCAAATTATCAAAATGGACGTACTTTCTTAATTCACTTACTTCAGTAAAGTTTATACCTTGAACCTTAGTTAAAGTAAAATATCTTTCCTTATCACTAGGTGGTCTTATTTCTCCGCATACCATATCTCCTGTGCGCAAATTAAACTTCTTTATTTGCCCATTGGAAATATAAACATCATCAGTGCTTGGAGCATAATTTGCATTTGCTGAGCGTAAAAACCCAAAACCATCAGGTAATATTTCCACTACTCCACTTCCTATAGTAATACCTCCTTCTTCGCTCATTTTCTTCATCAAGTTGAATATCATTTCCTGCTTCAACATTCTGCCATTGCCTTTACCATTAGTTGAAATCTTTCTTTCTTCAGCTAGATTTAATAATTCTTCTGCTGTTTTTTCCCTTAGCTCGCTTAGGTTTAGTGTTTTTCTGTTTTCCTTTATACCTTCGTTTGTTGTTTGTTTTATCATATCGTTATCGAAAATTTGCTCACTTTTTTCTATTGGCTCAGGTGCAACTACAACCTTTTCTTTTGCTAAAACATCTTTATTGATCGTTACCATAGTCCTCCAAAAATTCTAACTGATGCTTACTAACCTAAAACGTGATTACAAGATAATAAATTAGGCTGAGCTAATCTTCAGGAAGTATCAAACTTAATTATCATTAAGCTACATACTTTATCTAAAATTACACCAATAAATACCGGTAAGTCAAGTTAATTTAATATTAACACAGCATGAAAATAAGTAAATGATTTGAAAAACTTTAATAATTTTTCTTTATATTTTTTAACCTTTCTTGTTTCTCTTCTTTCACTCTTGCCTTTTCCACTTCTGCTTCTAGGTTTTCCTGGCTACATAAGCCGAGTAGTATGGGATCTTGAGGTTTTATATTCTGCATATTGTAATGAGATCCATCTCTTACCTGCTCCACCGTATAGCTCGTTGTACTGATTAGTTTAGCTATAACATTATTGTCCAAGATAGGGAATTTTTTTATTAAATAATAAATTGCATCAGGTTTATCTCTACGCCTTGCTGCAGAGGCAAAACCCAAAATATTACCAACTACCTTACTTCTTTTTTTTATATTTTTTGCAATCAAACTTGGGATATGATTTGGGTCTCTTCTACAGTCATCAATTTCTTTTTCAGTTATTATTCCAGAAATAACAGGATTAAACTTTTCTACGTCTATTTCTTCATCAGCTATACCTTGCACTTCTTCGAGAGCCAACCTACAACACTGCGCTATTTGATTAAAAGTTAAAGCAGTATTATCTACTAGCCAAGCAGCAATTTGCATGAAAAACTGTTTATTTCTATCATTATTGCCCTTAGAAAGTTCTGTTGACATCAAAGAAACATCTCCAAAATAAAATCAATTGTCGTTACATAGAGCTAAAATATAAGCCATTAAAATTAAAAAAGCATTAATTTTATCACTAGATGACTTTTTTTGGTTTTAACTTCTTAGGATAATCAAGCAGCCAGATCTATCTTAAGTGACTCAAAAGAATATTTTCTCTCTTTGGGCATGATAACTTAATCAAATGTACATTTTTACTTGAGTGGTGGTTAATTTTTAAACTTAGTATATTGTAATACTATATATAGTAGTTAATTAATTAATAGATTTACAAAAACTAAATTATCACTATTCTATAATTAACCGCTAATCAACTTTCATTTATGAATGTTAAAAATTTTTTTACTAAAGTAACCGCTGTCATTTTAACTTGTTTGTTAATCTTTACGGGAGTTGGTAACCTTCTCTCGGATGAGAATAAAAAGGAAGAAATAGCTAGAGTTGGAAAGGAAGTTATAACATTAGGTGAGTACAAATCGCTATATCAAAGTTATGGAAAGCAGATCTCTGGATCTGATATTAGTGAAGAGCAAGTGAAAAGATTGAAATACGATCTACTTAATGCACTCATAGAGCAAAAACTACTGTTTAACTTAATCAGTGATTTGGGGTTAGTAGTTGGGGAAGAATCCATAAAAGACCACATTAGAAATACCAAGTACTTTCAAAACGATAAAGGAAAGTTTGATAAAGAAAAATTTCATGAGGCGCTAAATAGTCTGCACATGGCGGAAGGAGAATATGTAGCAAAGCTAGAGAAAATCCTACCTGCAATTATGTTCATAACTTCATTATTTCATGATAACTATCCAGTAACTTTTGGCAAAAAAATCGATGAACAGATATATAAGAACCGCTATCAAACTAGAGTAGTTAATATTGTTAAAATAACTCAAAATGCAGTTACAAACGTTACTGAACCAGATGATCGAGTCTTACTTGACTTGTATGAGAAAAATAAATCCCATTTTTATTACCCTGAATATCGAACTGCACAATATATTTCTTTAGGCCAAAAATACTTTGCAAACCAAATTCAAATTTCAGATAGAGAGGTTGACGATATAATAAAACAACAGGAGCTTAAAAATCAAAGAGATATATTTAACTTAATATTCTCTACTAAAGAAGAGGCTGAAACAGCACGGAAAGCATTTGAGGAAGACAAAGTAAGCTTTGAACAGATAGTAGAGGAGTTTGGAAAAACAAAACTTGAGGAAACTAGGATAAATAATATAACTAAGGATTTTTTACCAGAAGACATGAGAGAAAAGGTGTTTGCTCTCAAAGTTGGTGAAGTAAGTGAAGTTTTAGCAAGCAGTTTTGGTTGGCATATAATAAAAGTGGATAGTGCACATCAAATCTCTAATGAGAACTTAGTTGATCTGAAGAAGAATATAAAGTTAGTTTTAACTAATCAGAAGTCCTTTGAAAAGGTCAACGATTTTATAAACCAAGCAAACTATAAGATATATAACGGTGCAACGATTGAAGGAATATCCAGTGAATACAATTTGCCTATGCAAACTATCGGTCCAGTAGATGCTAGTGGAAAGGATCAAAGCGGCAATAGTGTGGAAAGCTCTAGTGATTTGGTTTCTTTCATCTTTTCACGAGAAAAAGACCAGAAAGGTTATTTTAAGGGCGTTGGAGATGCCGTTGTTAGTGTAAAGATCGTCAACATTGTTCCACCTAAACTGCAAAGCTTCGAAGAAGGTAAGGCATTAGCAATAGATCTTTGGCGTAATGGGTTTATAAAAGAAAAAATGTTTAAAATTGGACAAGAAGTTGCAGCTCGATTAAAAGAAAAGGCAGATTTAAAAAAAACTCAAGGTATAGAATTGATTAAGGATCAGCAGATACATCGCAATGAAGTAGGTCAGCAAAGTTACCCCTTTTCTTTTATAGAGGAGATTTTTAATATGAAAACGATCGGTTCAGTAACAGACCCTGTTCAATACAATAATGAAGTTATAGTAGGCGTTTTAAAAGAAACGTACTCATCAAACGGCAAATTAAATACGTTCGATACTGGAAACCGTGTAATGATATCGCTAAAAGAGCAGTTAATTAGCTACTTAGAATCAAAGTATAAGGTTAAGGTTAACCATGCTATACTGGATGATACATAAAAAAGTCTAATTATTACTATCTGACATAGATAATAAGAGCAGTTGTATTGTCCTTGAATGGCAATGTGGCAATTAGTTTGACTAAAACTGCTTAATTATATAAAATTGTAACTAGTATAATAAATAAAGGTTAACATGGCAGTTAAAATAAGGTTGGCAAGATTTGGTGCAAAGAAACGCCCTTTTTACAGAATAGTTGTAGCTGATTCACGTGCGCCAAGAGATGGACGTTTTATTGAGAGAATAGGGCAGTACGATCCAATGCTACCAAAAGACAACAAAAATTGTGTCGTGGTAAAAGCTGATAGATTAAAATATTGGCTAAGTGTAGGTGCGCAAGCAACTGAAAGGGTACTATGGTTCATTAAAAAAGGCATAATAACTTCAGAAACAGAAAAAAAGAAAGTAGAAACAAAGAAAGCAGAGATAAAAAAAGTAAAAGAACAAGAGGTATAAGTCTCATTAATGCTGAACACCGATTTAACAAATAATGATATATTAGACGATATCGTATCCTCTGACTTATCAGCTATGAAGAATTTTATCTTCAGGGATGTTAACAACGAAGGTGTCAAGCTTGCTGCTGATATTATATCTCATCTTGTCAGATCAGGTGGAAAAAAAGTTAGGCCCAAACTTGTCTTTATCATATGTAAAATGCTGAACTATTCCGGAGAGGATAGGGTTAAAGTTGCCGCATCAGTAGAATTCATACATAACGCCACTTTACTTCACGATGATGTGCTTGATGAAAGTGAAGCACGTCATGGAGTTAAAACAGCAAATAAAATTTGGGGAAATAAGTCAAGCATCTTAGTTGGTGATCTGTTATTGACTCTAGCATTCAGATGGCTTATAGAATGTGGAAATTTAAACATTCTCTCCATTTTATCTGGAGCATCGCATTCACTTGTAAATGGCGAAATAAAGCAAATGGCAGCACGCTTTAACTCTCACACTATTAGGAAAAACTATTTCGATATCATTGGAAAGAAAACAGCGTCTTTATTTTCTGCATGCTGTGAAGCTGCGTCTGTAATATCCAATGCTACAAGTAATGAAACAGAGAGGTTGAAAAATTTTGGTCTTAACTTTGGTATGGCATTTCAAATAATTGATGATACGCTTGACTATACTGCTGACCAACGTACTTCTGGAAAACAAGTCGGAAAGGACTTTTTTGAAGGTAAAGTTACTTTACCTGCTATTATAGCGTACGAAAAAGGCAGTCCAGCAGAACAAAAATTCTGGAAAAAATGTTTTTCTTTGGCTGAGCGCAACTTTGACCAAGCATTACATTATATCAATCATCACAATGCTATTCAGCTTTCTATAGAAAAAGCGAGGCACTATGTTAATATGGCACAAAATAATATTAACACTTTTTCTGATTCTTCTTATAAAATTGCTTTAATTGACTTTTTAAATGCAAGCATAGAACGACAAGCTTAGCTAGTTCTTGATATTTTCAGATTAATTGTTATATATTTATTAGATTTTTAAGGATAATGATATGTCAGATAGTAGTAAAGAAAGAAAGAAGAAATTCACTAACATGGTGAATAAACAAAAAAGCGAAGACCAACAAAATAATAGTAAACAAGCTGATGATTTAGATGAGCTCAAAATATTAAAAGAACGTGCAGTTCAGCTTGAAGATCATTTACGCCGTGCTGTTGCAGATAACGAAAACGTTAAACGTATAATGCAAAAACAAATTAGCGATGCAAACGACTACGCAGTTACAAAATTTGCCCGTGATATGATCGATTCGTGCGATAATTTAAAAAGAGTAATGGAAATTTTGAAGGACGATGATCCTGTTCATGAGGGAATTAAAGTAGCTTATAAAAAAATTATGAATGATCTCAAAAAGCATGGAATAGAAGAGATAGACCCAATCGGAGAGCTTTTTGATAGTAATTTACATCAAGCTGTTGTAGAAAGAGAGGATAATGAAAAAAAAACTGGCACTATTGTAGAGGTCTTGCAAACTGGTTACACTATCAAAAATAGGTTGCTCCGTCCTGCAATGGTTATTATTTCCAAAAAAACCTGCTAATTGTGGAAGCAGTTAACAATACATATACAATAAGATAGATATGTAATGACAGGCGTAGTCTTTTCAGGCACTCAACCAAGTGGTGTACTACATTTAGGTAATTATCTTGGTGCAATTAAGCAGTGGGTGGCTTTACAAGATAAATATAAATCTCTTTTTTGTATAGTTGACTTGTATGCGATCACAGCCAATAAGCTTCCTGCAAGCGAATTAAAAAGTAATATTTTTAAAACAGCAGCAGCTTATATCGCGTGTGGAATAGATCCAGAAAAATCCATTATTTTTAATCAGTCTACAATTAGTGGTCATACAGAACTCAGTTGGCTGCTCGGGTGCTACACACCAGTTGGTTGGCTTAATCGTATGACTCAATTTAAAGATAAGGCTGGCAGCGATAAACAAAAAGCTTCTCTTGGGTTATATAGTTACCCAGTGCTTATGGCTGCAGATATATTGCTATATCGAACCAAATACGTCCCTGTTGGTGATGATCAAAAACAGCACTTGGAGCTTGCACGCGATATTGCATTAGCTTTTAATAATCACTATAAGCTTGGTCATTTCGTTATACCTGAAATCCTAGTTTTAGATCATGCATCTAGGATAATGAGCTTAAGAGATGGCACAAGCAAAATGAGTAAATCTGACCCTTCAGAATATTCGTGCATTAACCTTGACGACACGGATGACTTGATTGTTAAAAAAGTAGGAAAAGCAAAAACAGATTCAATACTAGGCTTTGATTTTGCTACTTTAAAGTGTCGCCCAGAAATAAGCAACTTGATAAACATTTACTCAGTACTTAGTAATTTAGATGTAGATAAAGTGTGTGAAGAAATGAATAAGTATGATATGCAGCACTTTAAAGGAGAGTTAGCTGATTTAATCATAAGTGTTATATCACCCATACGTGAGGAAATAAATGATCTTTTAAAAGATCAATCTCACTTATACAGAGTGTTAAAAAAAGGTACAGAAAAAGCAGCGGAAATTGTTGGCCATAACATAAAAGAAATCAAAAACATTATAGGGTTTGTTCAATAAGTTACAACTACTTCTTTCCATGACTTTCAAATCGTGCAGCTATTTCCTTTATACTTAAATGTGTGAGAAGAGGTTTTTTGCTAATGGAGATTTAGGACCAGACTTTGCTGTTATAGGATCAATTGCAGATCTTTTATTCTCTGTTGGAAATAAACGAGATTGAGAAGCAGTTTTTGGTGAGAGTGTAGGATCTTGCCTTACACCAGTATTTACTTGTGCTGCTGTAGTGACTTTGCTTTCAACAGGTCACACACCTACCTTTTCTTTTACTTGATTTCGCTTAAATTTTTCTTTTAATGTTTTGACTTTGCTGTCCGTCTTGTGATTGATCCCTTCATAGCAACTGCTTCTACTTTTGGTATCGCTTTACTAGAAGCTTCCTGCGTAGATTGCCTATGATCTTGATCTTTAGTTTTTTTTTACATTTCAGGTTTACTTTCAGCTGATTTTTTAAGAATCACATCCATTACTCCTGGCTTCGTATTTATTTCTTCTTTTTGATCAGCACAGCCTAGATTTTCAGACTTTGGCAATATTTTAGGTTTATCTTTTCTCGGTTTTTGCCCAATCTTTTGATTGGTAGCGAACGTTTTCTTTAGTACTGGCAGTGCTATTGATGATTTTGGTGGTATTGAAAATCTAGATCGCTGTTTACGTTCTCTTTTTGCTTCTATATGTTTTTTAGAAACCGTTGCATAAATTGCCTATTTCTCTTGATAATTTGATATTCTTTTATCAGGCTCTTCATTTAACAAACTTCCATAGCCTGAGTCCTTGCAACTATAAGAAAGCTTATTGCTATCTGAGAGTATAATCTCTACTTCTGATTTAAAACGTACCTTCTTCTCAGTAGTAGCAACCTTTTTCTAAGACTCAGGCTTAAGCTCATTTACGGAAAGGTTAGCTTCTTCTAATGAGAAAGTTTTCTTCAAATTCGGAGCAGTTAGGGGTAGTGGAGGTGCAGTTGTTGGTCGTTTTATTTTTCCCTTTGTGTGATTACCACCTAATTCTTCTTTTGGCTGTTCTTCCTTTTATTTTAAAGCTATTTTGCTTTCTACATTCACTTTGTATAATTTATATTCTTTCTGAACTTTTTACCCTGTTCCGAATCTAAAATTTCTTTCAAAACATTGGGTCTCTCTTTAAGGAAATTAATTTTTCTCAAGATATTTGTGTATCCTGCTGCTTTTTCTAAAGTAAAACTTGGCAATTTATCTTTAGCAAAATTTCTTATGTTGTTATTCTTAATCGGAACATCTTTTCCTAAGATTGTGTTCCATATGTTCTTTAATGTTTCAAAAAGACCTGATGGTTTTTCATCAACCGGTTTTACATAATTATTCAAGTCAGTATATATAATAAACTTAACTACATCTTTGCCTAGTTTGTAAAATTTTCTAGTGCCTGAGACAAATCTCTTACTGTTTCATTATATTGTTTATCGATTTCCTTTGTATTTCCTAACCCTACAACTTTGACCAGAGAATCAAGATTTTTTCATAGTTGTCACTTTTGAATGAGTCACTCATACTAATCACAACTTACTATTTATTAAAATATAGACTTAAAAATTAAGATCTAGTAAATATCATTTGTATAACCCAGGGACCCAGATTAAGCTCTATTGAGTACGCTTAAACAGTTTGATTTCATTAGTATGCAGACTTTACAATCTAATTGGCAAAGTTCATAATCCTATCTAAAAAGATGCCGAAAAAAAGTAGTAGTCCTATATAGGAATTATTTTTAAACATGGACATGCATTGACTAGAGTTGTCAGGATTAAAATGTTTGTACTGGCGATAAAATATAAATCCTACAACAAGCAGAGCAATGTAAAAAATGTTGTTCAATGATGATAAAATACCGGCGTATAGCCACACCATGAGAGATATTAAGTAAAACCTTTTTAGCCAAGATTTTGTTTTATCACCAAAATATAATGCTGTTGATTTTATTCCAAGTTTTTCATCATCCTTTTTATCCTGATGGGCGTATATGGTATCATAACTCAGCGTCCAAAAGATGCATCCTATATAAAAGAGCATGGGTTCTATACTGATCTGGTTCTTCACTGCTGCCCAGCCTATAAGTGATCCCATATTGAAAGTAAACCCTAGAAACAATTGTGGCCACCAAACATAACGCTTTAATAAGGGGTAAATAGTTACCATACACATTGAAACTACTCCAAGTATAAGTGTAGTTTTGTTAGTAAACAGTAGAACGACTAGGGCAATAGATAGTAACAGAAAAAGTAAAATCAAAGCTTGCTTTACGTTTAATTTGCCACTTGCAAGTGGTCTATATTTTGTTCGTTCAACATGCGCATCTATTTTTCTATCGAAAATATCATTGATTATGCAACCTGCAGGTCTCATTAAAAATGCACCTATGGTAAACAAAATAAGGAGAAGAAAAGTCTGCCAAGATAGAGAAGTCGAGGCTAGAACAATACCACTTAAACCAGGAAATAACACAAGCCACAAACCTGTTAAACTGTGTAACCTCATTAATGAAAAGTAACAATTGAAATGCATTTATTAAGTATAATTACTTAGTATTTTGCTTATGTTAACAAAATTATCGAACGCCAAATCAGCCTTAAAAACTAACTTTGGTATAAATCGTAAATCAACATAACTCAATATGGATTTGCGTATTAACCACGCAGATTGGTTAATTTCATTAACAACAGCATTAATATTATAATTTTTTTTGCTTAATGAAGATAACACAATATATACATCTGCCTTTTTCAAATCTTCACTTAATTTTACATCAGATATTACTACATTTTTATTGAACACCTTACCTTCCATTAAGACTTTGGATATTGCTCTACGCAATACAGATGCTATTTTCAGGTTTCTGATTTCCTTTTTCATATTAAACTACTACAACACCCTTTCTTCTTGTACTAATTGATGAGCTTCAAGAATATCTCCAATTTTAATATCAATGTTACCGTCCAGAGATACTCCACATTCAAAGTTTGTACCTACTTCCTTAACGTTATCCTTAAATCTACGTAAAGCTTTCAACTTTCCTTCATATATCAACTTATTATTGCGCATTACCTTAATCAAAGAATCTTTTTTTACAACTCCATCACTTACATAACATCCAATAATATTGCCTACTCTAGATACATTAAATATCTGCCTCACAGATGCAGAGCCAATACGCACTTCTCGTGTCACAGGCTTTAACATTTTAGTCAAATACATTCTCATGTCGTCAATAAGTTCGTATATTATACTATAAGTATGTATTTCTACACCCTTCCTTTTTGCTAAATCCCTTATTTTTGAATCTACTTTGACATTGAACGCTAAAATTACTGCACTTGATGCTTCTGCAAGCAGCACATCTGAATCTGTTATTCCTCCTACTGCCTTGTGTAGGATATTCAATTTCACTTGGTCTTTACCGAGCTTATCAATTGAATTCGATATTGCTTCAATAGAACCAGTTACATCGCACTTTAAAACTACAGATAGTTCCTCTACTTCACTATCATTGCGACTGAACATGTCTAAACTATTGTTGCTTAAATCTTCTTTCTTTTCCTTGATTAACTCTAACCTATACTCAGCAATTTCACGTGCCTGCTTTTCAGAACTTACTACAACAAATTTATCTCCAGCATTTGGTATACCATTTAGACCAGTGATCTCAATTGGAGAGGATGGTAGTGCCACCTTTTCTCTTTGCCCAAGGTGATTAACCATACTGCGCACTTTACCATATGTTGTACCAACTACCAACATATCACCAACTTTTAGCGTTCCTTCCTCAACTATCAATGTAGCCGATATTCCCTTGGCTTTATCTATTTTAGATTCTATTACCCACCCCAGTGCTCTACAATCTTCTATTGCTTCTAGCTTCATTAATTCAGCGATCAATAAAATCGCCTCTTCTAGTTTATCCAAATTAATTTTCTTTTTTGCTGATACTGGCACAACTATAACATCGCCACCGAGCTCTTCAGGAACGAGATCATATTGAGGTAAACTACTAATTATCCTCTCTACATCACCAGATTGTGATCTATCAATTTTATTAATAGCAACTATAATAGAAACATTTGCCGCTTTTGCATGATTCATTGCTTCAATTGTTTGTTTCATGACTCCATCATCAGCCGCAACTACTATTACAACTATATTAGTGATGTTAGCGCCACAAGCACGCATCGCAGTGAACGCTTCATGTCCCGGCGTGTCAATGAAAGTAATTTTTTTATCTTTTGTAATTATCTGATAAGCACCTATGTGTTGAGTTATTCCGCCTAACTCTCTTTCTGCAACATTAGACTCACGAAATGCATCGAGCAACGAAGTTTTACCATGATCAACGTGTCCCATAAAGGTGACAATTGGTGGTTTAGGTTTTTTAGGCAAACTTTCTCTCTCTTCTATAAAAAACAAATTCTTTTCTTTGTTAGCACCGCTCACTCGTTTAGTCGTATGATTGAATTTCTCCACTATTTCGCATGCTATTTCTGGATCCACTAAATCATCCACTCCATAACTCTCACCCATTTCTTCTTTCAACATCTTTAGCACACTTTTGCTATCTTCTGCCATACGAATAGATAATTCCTTGATTGTTATCTCATCTGGTATAATAACTTCCCTTGAGATATTTTTACCCTTAGTGAATTCTGATTTTCTATTTCTTATACCAAATCTTTGCTTAAACACAGAAGGTTGTTCAATTTTGTCATCTATTGATTGTGCAATTACCCTCTTAGAATGCTTGGAATATATATCTTTGTTAGTCTTTAAAGACCTTTTATTATTATCTTCGTTGTCAGTGTTATTCTCTATTAGCTTGACTAAGCTAACATCATTCAAAACTTCCTTTTCAGTTTCTTTAAATGAAGTGTTCGTGGCGCTATCCCTGTCGTTAGTCTTTTCATTACTATCTTCTTTTACTATACTATCTTTTTTTACTATGGCTCCTTTTTCTCTTAGATTCTTTTCTTTCAGCAAAGCAGCGTTCTGTACAGCATTAATACGAGAAATTTGCTCTTTTTTTGTTAAAGAACCTAATAATTTATTTCCATCTTGTTCTCCTGTGTCATGAGTTTTTCTTCTTCTTTTTTTTACTATTGTAGCTCCCATACTTGGACTTGCTGAAGAGCCCAAATTGAGGTCTAATTTAAGCTTACTAAAGCCTTGGAGTGTTAATTTTTTGCTACTGATATCTTTATTATTCATATTATATTACACCAAGCTTCTTGCGCGCTTCCATGATTATTGAGTTCACTGTGTCTTTTAAGTTTTCTTTACCACTCGCTGAAGAAGAAAGTATACTACAAAATTCATAGCTTGACAAATCTGCTATGTTTTCTAAAGTTTTAATACCATGTTCACTAAGAGCAATTTTATCATCTATTGATAAAGGTAAATTGATCACATCACTTTCCATACCTAAACTTTTTAACTCTTCTATCTTTCTATCATTTTCTGCTTTTAGATATCTATTTGCCCTGTTACGCAGTTCACTTGCAATGTCCTCGTTAAAGCCTTCTATTGAAGCAAGCTCTTTAATGGAAGCATTCGATATATCTTCTACGCTTGAAAAGCCTTCTGTGACTAACAGTTGACCCATAATCTCCTCTAAGTTTAAAGCTTCAGCGAATAGAGCTGAACACTGACTAAGCTCTCTATTGCGCCTTTCCGATTCTTGTTGAGTGCTTAGTATCTCAATCTTCCACCCAATAAGCTCTGAAGCTAGTCTTACATTTTGACCCTTTTTTCCTATTGCCAAACTCAATTGATCTTCAGCAACTATTAGTTCTACGCAATTTTCACTTTCATCAATAATAACCTTCGATACTTCCGCAGGAGTGATTGCTTTAATAACAAATTGGCCTAAGTCTGAAAAGTAATGTACGACATCAATTTTTTCACCATTTAATTCATGTATGATGGCTTTTATTCTCTCTCCCTTAACTCCAACACATGCACCTACTGGATCAATATTCTTATCGGGAGAGAAAACGGCAACTTTGGACCTTGAACCAGCATCTCTAGCTATACCCTTAACTGTCACTAACCCATCAGCAATCTCCGGTATCTCCTGACTTAGTAATGCCTCCAAAAAGCCTTCATTCGCCCGAGAAAGAATAATTTGACGTCCATCGTCAGAGCGCTTAACAGTTTGTATGTAAGCTTTAATCTTATCACCTTCGCGAAATAATTCACCACCAATTAAATTTCGCAATGGAAGGTATGCCCTAGTACCATTCATATCTATAATCAGATCTGAATATTCTACTTGTTTAACAATACCATACCTTATTTCTCCTACTTTATCTTTAAATTCTTCATATTGCTTCTTTAACTCTTCATATTTAATTACTTGAGCAATCCTTTGCTGGGCAATTCTTGCTGAGGCAAGATCAGTATTAAGAGAGAGCAATTCATTAATAGTGTCTCCAACTTTTGCATCCTCCTTTATTAATCTGGCTTGTGTAAGCGTAATTGACCCATATCCGTTATTCTCTTTTCCATTTGGTTCATCATCAACGACCTTTAATTCCCTGTACGAAATAACTTCACCTGTGCTTCTATCTATATTAACCACAACCTTACTTTTGCTACCATACTTTTGATAAGCTACTGCTTCTATAGCACTTTCTAATGCTTTCATTATAACTTCAAAATCTAGACCTTTCTGAAGTGAAATCTCCCCAGCTGTCTTTATTATATCAAGATTTCCTACTAAGTTATTTTTGTCACTTTTCTGTTTAACACTTCTTTTGCGATCAGCAATCATACAAATAAATCCTATACAATTAGTTATAATTATAGTTTCAACGGGCAAAGAACGCTATTCTCAATATTAAATAATTGCTAATTTAAGTCAAGTTTTTTCATGTCTTTGCATTACAAGCAATGTAGGGGTAAAAAATAAAGTTAAAACCATTGCAGCTAATATTCCATTTGCTATAGCCGTTAAAATATTAACCACTGCTGGCTTGATGGTGCGTCATATATGATTTGTAAAGCAAAAAAATCGATGTTTAACTTAGTAATCATAGGTATCAGCCCAAGGACCGTGGTTTCAACGGTAAGCAATATTGGCCTAATACGAGAAATCGAGGCATTTATTACACATCGCTTAATATCATTTTCATATATCTTGATTTGGTGACGGAAAGCATCGAGTAATAGTATATTGTTATTCACTATAACCCCCGCTAAAGCAATCACCTC
>NZ_NJBR02000037.1:0-595 GCF_002204235.2 Wolbachia endosymbiont of Wuchereria bancrofti | reverse complement strand
CAAAACGTTCCCTATACTTTTCACGATAAGCTGGGTTATTTAGTAATGTAACCCCTTCATCTTTGTTAGACCTTTTGCTTAACGTTTCAACTTCACCAGCAATATTATAAGACATATAACTCCCTCTAATTGATTTTGAAAATTATACTTAAAAGAGAAATTTGCATGTAAGCAATCTCTTTAAATTTTAGTGTGGCAGCCAATCAGCTGTTGCACTAGTTAACTATGATATTATATATCATAATTTTTGTCACTTAAAATTTTACGCTATAAAATAATAGCCTAAAATAAATGTTTATATCATTTTAAGCTATATAATTATTTATGAATTTTATATTAATTAAGCCTTCCTATAATACAAAACATGGCACGTAATAACTCTAACATAAAATTATTATACATACAAGATTTATTTGCAAAAGAATGTAAAGAAATAGAAGAGTATTGTATTCTTGGGGAAAAACAATATAATTCAAATTAGCCCTGAATTCAGGAAATTCTAAGGCTATGCGTAAAATTATGGCCTGATTTTGTTCTGCTTCAATTAGCTCTGGAGATTTGTTGTAAAGATATTCACTTTTTGTTGCTTTTGCTC
>NZ_NJBR02000036.1:0-7242 GCF_002204235.2 Wolbachia endosymbiont of Wuchereria bancrofti | reverse complement strand
CTTTTATACTACCTTGTCTATCTTATTTTGCTACTCCGCTGAATGGATACCATTTTCTATATCTTTGTAATTTGCCATACCACTATTACTCTCACGATAAATTAAATGTCCTTTATGATCGGTATGAATATTTTTATTTTTACAATCTTTTTCTTTAGGATCATGTTCAAGCACTATGTTTCTTCTGAGCTACCCTATTTCAGCTAGTTGGTCGCTAAGTTTACCAACAAATTGTGCCTCCCGTGGAATTACATTATCGCCTTTCCTACCAGCAATTAATATAGAGCATTTTGTGTTTTTACAACTTCCCGTGGATTAAAATCTGATCTGCAACACCCAAACCAAAAATTCAAGAATTTTGTAGGAAGCTACCTTGTGAAGAAGTCCTTATTCCATGAGGAAAGTTATTAGTTGCATCTTTAAGCAAACTATAAGAATTACTGTGAATTAGTGTCAAATGAATACCATGATCTTCAAATCTTTTTAAAACTTCTGCTGCAATTCTCCCCCCCAATAGAGTTAATATCTAAAACTATGTTGTTTGGATGTATCTCATTTACAAGCAACATGTTTACCATTACTGTTCCGGCTTGAACTAATTCTTTTCCATTTGTTGAAAAGTTATATAATGCTACGGCCTTCTCTTTTTTAAAAAGAACTCTATAATATCCTCTATATCTTTTCCCGACTCTTGATTGTGAGCCTTTTGTACCTATTTCTGAACTTTTTATAAGTTCTTTTTCATAACGCTTTATCTACTCAGGGCTGACTTCATTTTCTAAAAAGCTTTTTATTCTATGTACAACAAACCTTTCCTTAATAAGGTCAAAAAACGTCCATAAGCAAATTACAACAAAACATATGGTAGCTAAAATTAATAACACTATTGACATAAAAGCTAACCCAGTAAGTACCTTTTTTGATCTTTGATTCTTATACACTAAGTATAGTAATGCAGCAGAAGCGTAGATAATATTGCAGAACATGATCCATAGCGATATTATCTTTGCAACAAATTTTTTGCTTCATCCTTCAGTTCCTCTTCAAAGAATTTTGGATTAACAATTCTAGAAAAATAAGGATAGTCAAAATAATGCTTAATTAATTTACTTTCCTGCTTTTTAGGTGCACCTTTGCCAAATGTATTAACCTTAATACATTTAGGCACTCCAAAAAAGTTTATTACATGTTGCGTACCTTCTTTTAGCTTAATATTACCATCGGTATAATAAATAACTTTCATTTATCATTAGTGAATATTCAGTCATTTTAACATAAAAATTGAAAAAAGCCAAGGTAGCTCTAAAATATAGACTAATATAATAAAAGGCCTATAGAAAACTTCCTACAATTTCTTTTAGATGGGTTTTAAACTTTTGAAACGTCATGACGTTGTTAATGCGTCTATCAAGAAATGATAGAGTATCTGCAAAACCTTCTGAATAATCATTAATAAAAAAGAGTATTATGCTTAAGTATATCCCAGCCAATATTGCCCGTTTTGTATAGTAATTAAAATCTGTTGATTGATCGTGAATACCATACCAAATCATATCGACTATTCCGCATAAGAGTTTACTAGAAAAGTATATATTTTTTGGTAATACAGAAAAGGATAGAATATTTTTTAAAAACTCTCTGTAATTTGGTAGCTTAGCATAGTTTGAGAGGCGTATTTGAACAGCTAACTTTATTTGCTCCTGCACTTTCATATCTTCCAAGTTAGAATTCCGAAGTTCAGCTTCCATTGAACTATTCAAGTCCTCTACTATGCACTCTAAAGCACTATATATTCCATTCCGAAATTTGCAAAAGCTATTGGCTAGATTAAGGTCTGTGCACACTTTTAATAGAGTCTTATCGCTTATCCCTTCAAATGGAATAACCCTGATTAGCTCATCTATTATCAACCTTATTTCATCTTGTTCCACAACAACATTGTATTAAACAACACGTGTAATTGTAAATGAATCCCTGAGTTTTTCAAACATTCTGCAAAATGCTTCACCACGCTCTTCAAAATTTCTCCACTGATCAAAAGAAGCACATGCAGGAGAAAGTAATATTGTTATTTTTTCTTTGCTCTTTATGGCCTCTTCAAAAGCCAGTCTAAATGCGTCTTCTAAATTGCAACATCTAACATAATCCACTTTGTTTTCCATAGTGCTTGCAAAAACTTCTGTTGATTCCCCAATAAGAAGAGCTTTTCTAATTCTTGCAAAATGCTTGCTTAATGACTCTATACCGCCTTCTTTACTTCTTCCACCAACGATCCAATATATGTTTTTATAAGACAAAATCGCCTTTTTGCTCGATTCAGCGTTAGTTGCTTTGCTATCGTTTACAAAAAGCACATTTTCTATTTTGCCAAGTAGTTCATTTCTGTGCTTTAACCCTGAAAAGGATTTGATCCCGTTGATAATAGTGCTGCTATCCATTTTAAGCAACTTACACACGGCACATGAAGCTGCTATATTTTCTGCGTTGGATGTTAAGTTTATTTTCGCGTCACTTACTGATAAGTTATGATTTTCTAGTTTTAACGAAATCTCCTGGATCTCAGCGCCCTTTTTATCATCCAATAAGGAGTGTACTCCTGAGATTGGAATCTTATTTCCAGTAAATTTATTAAATATATCAGCGGTAATTTCATTATCACATCCTATCACTGCAACCTTACTACCGCCTATTAGCTTTGATTTAACCGCTATATAATTTTCCATACTTCCATGTCTATCTATATGATCTAGGGTAATGTTGAGCAATACTGAAATATCTACCTTTATCATTCCAGCCATCCTTTTCGTCACCTCGGTCATCTTTTTTGTCATCTCAGGTGCCCTTTCTATCATCCAAGCAGCACGATACTGGGATCTAGAAAAAAAGGTATGGCCATGCACTGGAATAACAGCAGGCATATTTATTAGCTCCAATTGAAAAGAGGAAAATTCAATTACATAAATTTCCGCATCTTTTTCTAGATCCAAAATAGGAACACCTAAATTTCCACCAATAGCTACTTTTTTCCCCGCAGATTTTAATATATGCCCTATTAATGACGTAGTGGTTGATTTACCATTCGTTCCTGTGACGCCTACAATTTTCTGGTTCTCAGCTTTAGCTTCTAGAAATAGTTCAATATCCGATTTTATTTTACAGTCAAAACTTCTTGCAAGTTTTACTATCCAATGTGGCTTCGGATATAAAATTGGCACTCCAGGGCTTAAAATCAATGCTTTTATCTCGTGCCAATCGTATTTTTTGGGATGGATAAAATTACACTCTTTATACATTGTTTTCGCATTTGCCATTTGTTCTTTACTATCATCCCACGCATACGCTTTTGCACCACTCTTTATTAGAGTATTAATGACGGACAAACCAGTTTTGCCAAGGCCGAAAACAGCAACACTTTGATTTTTGTATTTGCTCAGTTGCATCACTTATTTTAGGAAGACGTCATATAAATTATTAATAGGCTTAACGTAAAGAGTTTGCAAATACTAGTTATTACCTGTAAGATATAGGAAAATTAGTAAGGATCTTAATAGGAAGGTAATATGCCATCTGTCACTTTTATTTTACCTGATGGAAGTAAGAAAAGCTATGAAGCTGCAGAGGGGGAAACTCTACTTAATTTAGCTCACAGAAGTGACCCGGATCTGCTTGAAGGTGCATGCGAAGGCTCTCTTGCCTGTTCTACATGTCATGTAATTGTTGACCAAAATTTTTATGATGCTGTAGAAACACATAATCCTATATCTGATGAAGAAAATGATATGTTAGATTTAGCTTTTAGTTTAACAGAGACATCGAGGCTTGGGTGCCAAATAAAAATTACAAAAGACATCGATGGTTTATGTGTAACCATACCAAGGGGTACAAGAAATATATCACTGGATAAACAAGGGAACGATTAAGTTATGCGTAAGGTTTTCATCTATACAATAATTTCTTTATTTCTGTTTGTCCCCATAGCTTACAGTGGTTTTTGGTATTTTTCTGCATGGAAGACAAAAAATCTTTTGGCTAAAACAATATTATATACTAACGATGAAAAATTCGATATTTCGTATGACTTCAGCGGATTTCCTTCTAGCCTAACTTTCCACATGACAAATCCAAAATTTTCTAACGAGCAGTTAACTATTTCGTCTGAAGCTTTGTTGATAAAAAACAGATTATTCGATAAATCGGTATACATTTATATACCAAGCAATGAAGTTAATATTACTACTCATGACGATGAGAAAAAGAATATAAAATGCTACACAAACAATAATAACCATTTTGTTATCAAACTAAACGACTTACCATCTTCGCTGCGATTTACTAAAAATAGTACTATGATAGACTATGTAAACATACTTCGTTACGAAGATTATGGATTAAAATGCAATGTTTCAGAAAATCAACAAAGTGTTATAACTGAAGCAAATGGTAAAAGTAACTACATTCAATTTCATTTCAATAAAGAACCTAGCGGAAACACTAAGCTAGGATTTGATTTTTATACCTACCGATACAAGAATGTTGAAAGTCCTGAACATTATCTTAGTATTGATACTAAATTAGATTATGAGTTTATAAATCATATCTCAGCTTCCAGAGTTAATTTCAATATAGAAAGGTTTTTAATTCAGAGTGATAACTTTTCTCTTACCGCAGATGGTGGAGTGCAAAATTACAACTTGGTTACGTCTTCATTCACAAACAAGGTTAATGTGGCCGTATCCAATTATAAAGAATTAATCTCGCTTTTGGCTGGTGAGAAAAATCACTCAAAAACTTCAGATGCGTTTGAAAAACTAATATCTTCCTTATCAGAAAAAACAACTGATGACAGCATTCAATTTTCAATAAAATATGATGATAACTTAGGGTCAAGTTTTATTGGGAAGTTATCCACCACTGATTTTATGAACCAACTAAGTAAAATCACCGAACTAACCAAAAATGAAAATAGTAATTAGTTTACTTTTCATATTGATATTCTACTCAAGCACAAATGCTTTTACTTTGGATGACAAACTCAAAGACAAAAATATGGAAAAACGAGCAACTAATTTATTTGAAATGATAAAGTGTCCAATATGTTCTGGTGAGTCGTTATCTGAGTCAGGGTCCCAAGTTGCATATGATATGCGCAAAATGATTCGTGAAAAAATCAGTGGTGGATATACTGACGAGCAAATAACTTCAGAGCTAAGAAATTCTTATGGAGATTCAATTATAATTGTCCCACCTGTAAAGTTTAGTACTTACATTTTATGGCTTATTCCACTTGTAATTCCACTAATAGGATGTTTTCTAATAAGAAATATAATTAAATAGATATATACTCCAAAAAACAGAAAATTGATAGGTTCTTCTCTTCACTATTAATAGATTTATAACGCAATTAATCTTAAATATTCAGTATGAAAAGCTTTGCACTTATATTTTACTATTAGCATTGCCTACAGATGCCGAGTGTGTCGAAGAAAACTGTAACTGTGAATGTTACCATAAACTGAATCACAATTCAGCAGATGAACTATGCATTATAAAGAAAAATTATTACAGATACGATGAGAAATTAAAAATATTAGCAGATAAGAAAATAAAGGAGATAGAAGAAACCGCTTTGGGCATTGACAGTAAAACTAGTGATTTATAAATTTTTCTGGTTTTACTATTCTTTCAAATTCTTGCTCAGTGAGTAGCTTAAGCTTCACTGCTGCTTCTTTTAGAGTGATATTTTCTTTATAAGCAAGTTTTGCTATTTTCGCTGCATTGTCATATCCTATACGTGTATTCAATATAGTGACCAACATCAATGACTGATTTAGTAGATCTTTTATTCTCTTTTCATTTGCCTTAATACCAATCACACACTTTTCTGTAAAATTCAAACTCGCATCAGCTAAAAGTCTTATAGACTGCAAAACATTGTAAATTATCACTGGTTTAAACACATTCAATTCAAAATGGCCATTTGAACCACTAACGGTTACAGCAACATGATTCCCCATAACTTGAGCGCATACCATAGTCACCGCCTCACACTGAGTCGGATTTACCTTACCTGGCATGATTGAAGAACCAGGCTCATTTTCCGGTAATGTGATTTCTCCAATTCCACACCTTGGACCAGACCCGAGCAATCTTATATCACTTGCAATTTTCATTAAACTGACTGCTACTGTATTAAGCGTTCCACTTAATTCAACTAGAGCATCATTTGCTGCTAATGCTTCGAATTTGTTGTCTGCTGAAGTAAATGGAAGATTGGTAATTTCTGCAACTTCTTTAGCAAAATCCTCAGCAAAACCTTCTTTAGTGTTTAACCCCGTACCAACTGCAGTACCGCCTTGTGCGAGCTCGTATAAATTGCTCAGAGTTGATTTTATTCTCTCTATTCCCTTTTTAATCTGAGCTGCATAGCCAGAAAACTCCTGCCCTAGTGTTAGAGGTGTTGCATCTTGCAAATGAGTACGTCCTACTTTTATTATATTTTTAAATTCCTGAACCTTGTCATTCAATGCTTTGTGCAGCACTTCAAGATTTGGAATAAGAGAACAATTTATCTGCTTTGCTGCTGCTATATGCATTGCTGTTGGAAAAGCATCATTTGATGACTGACCGTAATTCACATGATCGTTTGGATGTACTGGGAATTTACTACCCAAATTACTGCCCAAAATCTCTATTGCGCGATTACTTATCACTTCATTTATGTTCATGTTAGTTTGAGTTCCAGACCCAGTTTGCCACACAACGAGCGGAAATTCGTTATTGAATTTACCATCTATTATTTCCTTCGCAGCTACACAGATCGCATTTCCTACTTTTTCATCAATAGCACCATACTTCACATTTACACGTGCTGCTGCAAGTTTTACCATTGCTAATGCTTTAATTATGGGCTCTGGCATTTTTTCCATACCAATTTTAAAATTCTCCAAAGAACGCTGCGTTTGTGCTCCCCAATAATGTTCACTTGGTACTTTTACTTCCCCTAAACTATCTGATTCTATTCTAGTTTTTTTATCCATATTTCCTTCCTCGGTGTCATAAAAGTAGCTGATACTGGCGTTCAGCTTCACTACATAATTTTTTCATGTGAGTATCTCTATTTCTTAGTTAATTAAATCATACTAGATTCCAGTGTCAAGTATGTGGATATTATAACATCAATGTTTAATGGTAAACGATGTCATTCCAGTGCGTGACACTAGAATCTTAGTAAATTTATTTACT
>NZ_NJBR02000035.1:0-1900 GCF_002204235.2 Wolbachia endosymbiont of Wuchereria bancrofti | reverse complement strand
TTAAAATATGTAAGAAGCCTTGCACTTACTATGTAGCTCTTCCAGTGAAGCAACAAAAATCTGCAAAATTTTTTATAATTTTCTTTGATGTCTTTTGTGCTATTAGCTTTTCTGATAGACATATCTATCGCAGTGTAGCCATTAATGCTCAGGTTTGCTCCCTTTTCTATTAGCAGTTAAGCTATATCAAAAAATCTCCTTAAACAGCAAGATGTAGAGGCATATAACCCTGCTGCTCACAAATATTCATATTGGCTTTAACTTTCAATAACATTTTCACAATTTTTGTATGGTCTTTTTTAACTGCTAAGTGTAAAGGGATTCTGTTACATCTAGTGACAGCATTGATCTACCTTAAGCTTCAATAGGAGCTTAACTGCTTTAGTGTTACCACTATAGCTAGCCTTATGTAACCTGGTGTTATCATTAAAATCTTGATCATTTGCTTCTATTCTCTTTGAAATAAGAAATGTTACCATCCTCTTATTATTATGCTCAATAGGTAATCTAATGCATCAAAACCATGATTGTTTTTTGTACAAATAAATCCTTTAAAGTTAGCTTTTGCTTGCTGTTTCTTTAAAATGGGCTTAAGTATTTGCATTTTATTGTTATATCATGCTAGGAAAGGCGTAGTATTATTTTTGTATTTTTTGCTTCTATGTTTGCACCTCTTTTATCAGATATTCTATAATTTCTGCTCTACTTTCGTAGTGCGCAGTGCATTGATAAATAGTCAAAAATAAAGGAGTGCGGAAATTATTATCTTCACATTCAAGATTTGCTTCGCTGTCAATTAAAGTTTGAACACTTTTTTAGAAACGCATAGTGAAGCTATATGAAGAGGAGTATAGCCTTCTTAGGTATCTTTTTCATTGATTTTTGCGTCTTTTCTATCAAAAAATCTATTAATTCTGTATCATCTTGCAGTGCGCGGAGTAAATCCATTTTTATCCTTAGAATTAATTGTAAGTTGATTAACAAGGAGTTTATCAATTTTCTTGTGCCCATGCATAATGGTATTATGGATTTCTATTTTCATAGTCTATGACATTAAAATCTGCTTCGTACTCTAATAATGATTTTACTTCAATTACATCACCTTCTTTTGCAAATTTACGCAAAAGAGTGATTCCATTTGCACCTTTTTAGTTGATAATCAAATCTACTTTCCACTAATTGGTTTATATCTTTCTCATGTGCCATATTACTTAAATCTCCAAACTCTTTTCCTTATTAATAGCACTCCTACTTAATTAAGTTTAGATGAATCTGTGAGAAATATTATCATAGCTGGGATATTGCACATGGTTGTACGAGCTTCCTTCGCCAAAGCAAGGGTATTTCCAAGTAACTGGCCGACATCTAGGTTTTTTAACAATAAAAACGGATTAAATGCAAAAACTACTTGACAAACTTTGCCAGTCTCCTTATCATAAGGCTAAGTTTAATTATTTATCTTCTCTATACAGGTTAAGCAATAAAAAAACTTAACATATTTAGTACTTTGTATTTAATTTTTTGCACTATGTGTGCCTTATGTTTTTTATATTGTTATCTATTACCAACTAGTACTGTAAATTGCGCTTGCTAAAAAACGCCAGCTGATAATAATGATAGTGAATAACTAGCTGTCTTAGGTCTTTTTTTCTATCAGTAAATTTTTTAATATTTATAATCTAGATTAATTGCAGCTCAAAAGCAGCTGAGTCATGATTATCAAGTGTTTAGAATAAAAAAAACGCCATATTTGAAAGTTAAATATAAATAAGTAGCTACTCAAGAGGTTTTTTTTGCCTTTTTTCTGCTTATTAAATTTCTTATAACCGTTTACGGAGATAAGGGATTTATAAAGTAGTTGTAAAAGTGTAAGGACATAAGAAGCTAAATATGGAGTGGG
>NZ_NJBR02000034.1:0-8172 GCF_002204235.2 Wolbachia endosymbiont of Wuchereria bancrofti | reverse complement strand
GCATCTTATGTTTAATTTTTTGCACTATATGTACCTTATGTTTTCACAACATTTCTAGGTTTTTACCTATATAAGTTGAAACTCGCTTATACTTATAAAGCGTTTAGGACAGTATAATATGCCAATTTGCAGGATTAGAGAGTAAATACTATCTACCACGGTATATCTTTTGCCTTTTTTTTTGCCTAGTAAATTTCTAAAACATTTATGACTAAAGGTTAGTTGCAATAAAAAACAACTGAGTCGCGATTATTAAGTATTTAAAACATAAAAAAACGCTAATGTTTTTAAATAGATATTAACTAGGGCTTCTTTTGTCTTTATTCTTACTTAGTGGATTTCTTAAATATTTGTAGCTGAAGCAATTTAAAAGCAGCAGCGCCACAAAAAATGTTAATATCTAAAATAATAACTATCTGCCTTTTTTCTAGGTTATGCAAAAAGTCTATTTTCTACATAAGACCTGTTGAAAAGGAAAGAATCTCTTTTTGTACCTGCTTGAATGAGGATTTAAGGAACAGAGATTTTGACTTCTTGTCCAATTATAGTAAGTAATTGGGGCCAGTTTGAAAAATGGCATTCATCTATAATTCAATAAATTTGAAATAATCAACATAGTTACCAAAATTATTTTGATCCACATCAGTTATCCAGGCTTGACATCGAATACTTAACATCTCTTCTATTAACACTTTTCTATAATGCTTATCCAGGTGAGACATTATATCGTCAAGTAGAAGGAGCGGTGCCTTATTGTAATGAATACACCTTGCTTTTACACTAGATAAAATAATAGAAAGCAGCAATAACTTCTGTTCTCCAGTAGAACACAGATTTATCGGTAAGTTTCTTCTTTGACAAAAAACCTGAAATTTATCGTTATTTACACAAAAGGTTATCCTACCAGTCAACGAGTCTTTTTCTCTATTTTCCCTTAAACGATTCTGAAAATATTTTGCAGTATCGTTTAAAGTTAGCTGGCTGTTAAATTTCAAACTCACCTTTGGAAAAAACTGAGTAGAATAGCTATCAATTGTGTCCTGCAACATTTTTAAAACAGATAATCGCATATCTAAGATATTAACTGCATTAACAGCCATGATATTCTCAAGGCTAGAAAGCCAACTCTTGTTTAAAATGTTTTCCCTTAACAGTCTACCTCGCTCGCATTTAGCTTTCCTATATCTCATGTAGTAGCAAGTGTAATTCTCTTCAAATAGTGAAACTATACGGTCTAAGAACTTTAACCTATCACTTGGAGAATTAAGAAGAATATAATCCATTTGTGGAATTAGCCATATTACATTGGATATTCTATATAGAGATGAGTAACTTGATTGCATTTTTCCACCAATTTGTATCAGCTTCTTATTGAAACTTTTTGCAATACCGATTGAGTTAAGGTCTGCTCCATTAAAAAAATCATAGTGCACTGCCCAATCTTCATTACTGAATCTATTTTGCATCTCACTGGCTTTTGCTTTTTTCATCCCATTGCTTTTAGCAAGCAAGGAGATTGCTTCGAGTATATTAGTTTTACCGATACCATTTTTGCCAGTTATCACAACTGAGCTGTCATCTGAGTCCAGTTCAAAATTTGAATGGTTACGAAAATTACTTAATTTCAACTTTTTTATGTAGCAATGGGCAGCCATTAGCCTATTCTTTAATTTATATTTTCTTTACTTCTTCCAGAACCTCATTAACATGCCCATTAACTTTTACGTTTTCCCAGATTCTCACTATCTTATCCTTTTTATCTATTAAAAAAGTAGTGCGTTCTATTCCCATATACTTTTTGCCAAATATACTCTTTTCTACCCAAACACCATATTTTTCCAACATTTCAGCGTTTTCATCAGAAACCAAATAAAATGGTAGAGAATATTTTGCCTTGAAGCTAGCGTGGCACTTAATACTATCTCTTGATGCACCAATTATTACTGTATCAAGGGAAGAAAAATCATTTATTTTATCTCTAAAGCCTTTTGCCTCCAGCGTACAACCTGGCGTATCGTCTTTAGGGTAAAAATAAAGAACTATATTTTTTTTATCAAAAAAATCACTCAATGATAAATTTTCACCAGAATCTGTTGGTAAACTAAAATCCGGTGCATTATTTCCTACCGCCAATTCCACATCTCCCTCCGTTAATAATACTTATAATAAATTGTAGTCAGAGTTTTCAAGAATTCTAGTTAAAAATCAATCAAATCTTCACATGTTTGCTCTTCATAAAAGAAGTTTAACGTTATTGTAGTACCAAGTTTCGCTTCGCTTTTGATGTTGAAAGTGCCACCCATTAACTCTACTAATTTTTTACTAAGTGGTAATCCAATACCAGTACCTTCATTTCTATATCCTGAATCTGCTTGGCCAAAAACAGACATAACTTTATATATGTCTTGCTGCATTATTCCTATCCCATTGTCATGAAATTCAATAGTCAATAAGTTTTTTTCTATATTTTCCTTAATCACCATTCTTATTAAACCATCCTTAGGAGTAAATTTGATCGAGTTTGATAATAAATTTATTATAACTTGTTTCATCCTCTTGGGATCTGCGATAACTAGTAATTGTCTATTAGGTATCTCCTTCTCTAAACTAATCCCGGTTTCTTTTAATTTAGGTGACAGCATATTTAAGCACGAATCTATTATCTTGTTCAGGTTAAACTTCACTTTTTCTACTGTCAAACTACTTGATTCAGCCTTTGAAAAATCTAATACATCATTAATCAAAGCAAGTAAGTGTGTTCCTGCATTATATATATCATCCACGTACTCCTTGTATTGATAGTTATCCATCGAACCCAAGGTTTCATTTTTGATCAATTCTGCAAATCCAATAATAGCGTTAAGAGGTGTGCGCAGCTCATGTGTGACGCTTGCGAAAAACTTTAGCTTATTTGTATTCTCTTGCTCTAATGCTTCTTTCATTTGTTGTAATTCAACATTAGTTTTATGTTGCTTGACTAGCATTTGGGTATTAGAAAAATGCAAGTAAAGCATCACTAATATTAAAATTATTAATAATAATCCTAAAAACGTTAAAAATAGGCTATATACCATAACGTAAAAGTTGTCGTGGTTTTGAACAATCTTTAAAAAAAATGATGGCTTAGTGTCATCTTCATGAAATATGGGGAAAATAGAAATTAGTGCATGTCCTATAGTGTAAAATATCTCTTGATTATTTAGTAATTTATCAATTTCATCGTTTGTAAGTAACTGTTCATAATCATGATCTTGAGTGTTAAAGTGACTGAATATTATTCTGCTATTTTGATCATATAGCATTAAGCCCAGATCCTTCACTTCACCAACTGATTGTAACAATTCAGCACGCAGTTTTACCAGTTGGTTTATATAATCAAAGCTTTTGTATTTAATGTGATGTTTTTCTATCAGTAGGTAATGGTACTTTTTTATTATGCTATTTTCCAGTACACTTTTTAAGCTTACACTTGAATCACGGTAAGAAGAAAGAAAATCATCCCTTAGAGAATAATTACAATATATCACGCTAAATAAAATCACAAAAATTGATGAGAATAATACAATAACTTTTGTATATTTATTCCCCTTTAGTGCAGAAAGTATTAATTTACTTATCTTATACATATCCTTCTCATTGTGAAATAACGGCTTTTACGTTATTAATTAGAATTCAGCGTACCATACTTTTATGACAATTTCTCCTATCTTGCCAGTTTATTCTCCTATTAATATAAATTTTTCTTATGGAAAAGGCATTTACTTATATAATATTGATGGTAAGCGCTACATAGATTTTCATTCTGGGATAGCTGTCAATAGCTTAGGTCACACTAATTTGCAATTAACTAGCGCTCTTAATTTGCAAGGAGAAAGGCTATGGCATATATCAAATACCTATAATATACCTGCTGCTAATAACTTTGCAGAAAAATTAATAAACAACAGTTTTGCTGATACTGTATTTTTCGCAAATTCTGGATCAGAGGCAGTAGAGTGCGGGCTGAAGATTGCTAGAGTTTACCAAAATGGAAAAGGTAATAAAAACCGCCATAGAATTTTAACATTTCATGGTGCATTTCATGGGAGAACCTTCTTAACTTGTGCTACAAACGATAAACGGAGATTTTCTGAATTACTGAATCCCTACATTGACTGGTGTGATAACATCGAGCCCAATATCGAAAGCGTAAAGAAAGCAATTTCTAATAATATAGGAGTAATGCTAATAGAACCAATACAAGGACAAGGCGGTATTAAAGTAATGAACAATGCCTTTATGAAAGAACTAAGAAAGCTGTGTGATGAGAATGACATATTGCTATTTTTTGATTGCATACAATGTGGTACTGGTAGAACAGGAAAATTATTTGCATACGAACATATAGGAGTGAAACCTGACATATGTGCTCTCGCAAAAGGAATAGGAGGTGGTTTTCCATTAGGAGTTTGTCTTGCAACTGAGAAGGCTGCACGATATATAACAGTTGGCATGCATGGTTCCACCTTTGGTGGTAATCCACTCGCAACTTCAGTAGGCAATGCTGTACTTGATAAATTACTCAGCCCTGGCTTTCTAGAAAATGTTGAGATCAGGGGTAAGCATTTAAAAAATAAACTAGAAGATCTGGCAAGTAAATTTCCAATAATAGAAGAAGTAAGAGGGAAGGGGTTGATGCTTGGAATAAAAGTGAAAATGGATAATCAAAAATTTGCAGGCGAGCTAAGTCATCGTGGCTTGCTTACTGTTGGAGCAACATCAGATAATGTTGTAAGGATTTTTCCTCCACTCATTATCACTGAAAAAGAAATTGATGAAGGCATTGAGATTCTGACTCAATATCTGTCTGAGAAATCTTCCGACCCATATCAATATGAAAGATAATTTAGTATGCATGGGAATCATTACTTCTCCTCATGGAATTAAAGGAGCTGTTAAAGTCAAAACTTTCACTGAAAAACCTGAAAATATCTCATTGTATGGTAAGCTAATAAGTGGTAGTAAGAATTATGACATAGACTCAGTGTCTGTCATAGGTGAAAATTTAGTAATCGCTACAATAAGTGGAGTAAATTCTCGCAATGAAGCAGAGTTTTTAAGAAATAAGAAATTATACATAGAAAGAAACAAGCTACTAAAGTTAAATGATGAGAATGAATTCTATCAAGGTGACCTTGTAAACATGGAAGTAAGGCTGGAAAATGACGAATTATATGGCTACATAAAATCTATATATAATTTCGGTTCAGGAGATATATTGGAAATTTCAGTGATCAGTACAAAAAAGAATATTATGCTACCCTTTACTAAAGAAATATTTCCGTATGTAAACATAAAGGAAAGATATATTACGCTCAATATGCCGGAGTTTATTGATTAATAAAGGCTTTGATATTTATATAAAAGCTATCTATAATCGTAAGATCAAACTGAAAATGCAATTATGGCAGAAAGAGCTAATGATATCCGGCCAGGTCAAGTGTTGGAACATAATGGTGGATTATTTTTGGTTGTAAGTATCATGCATACTCAACCCGGTAAAGGTGGTGCATACATACAAGCCGAAATGAAAAACATCAAAACCGGAGCAAAACTCTACGAAAGGTTCCGTTCTGATGCAACAATCAGAAGGGCAATTTTAGATGAGGAAGAATATATTTATCTCTTTACTGAAGGAAATATTGTGAATCTTATGCATCCAAGTAACTACGAGCAGATCACTATAAATTTGGACTTATTGGAAGAAAAAAAGATTTATTTACAGGATAATATGAAAATTAAGGTAGTAACTTACCAAGATAAAATAATCTTTGCGCATGTGCCAGATTATGTAAGATTGACTGTAAAAGAAACAGAGTCTTTTATTAAAGGGCAGACTGTTACTTCCTCTTATAAACCCGCAATTTTGGAAAATGGAATGCGCATTAATGTTCCTCAATTTATAAAAGAAGAGGACAAAATTGTAGTATATACTCCAGATGATAGCTATTACGAAAGAGTGAAAGAGTAAAAGGAAGAATGTCCATTTCATCACCACGAATTAATGTGATGCTTGATTCTGTGCGCAGTGCTTCTAAGCAGCTCATGCGTGATTTCAATGAATTGCAAATTTCCAATGTTAAGTCAGCAGACTTTATCAATAAAACTTACTCAAGATCTAAGCAAACTATATACAATTGCTTGCATGATTACAAACAAGACTATGGTTTCATCTTTGAAGACGATATTGATCAAGAAACAAAAGAGAAGGATTATACTTGGTTCATCATGCCTATAGAGGGCAGGGAAAATTTTTCTAGTCGCATGGTTTATTTTGCAGTATCAGTTTGTCTTGTTCACAAAAATAAAGTTGTGGCAGCTGTAGTTAATACTCCGGCTCTTAGAGAAACTTTTTGGGCAGAAGAAAAGAAAGGAGCTTTTTTTGAAGACTTTAGATCTCGTCATATAAAAATGAGAATGAAAAGTCATGAAGGGAGTTTAATAGATGTAAGTGGTAATTTGTTAAACAAATTACTGCCAGGCAACAGTAATGTACGTTCTGTCGGCTCAACAGTTTTAGGTTTTACATACCTTGCTGCAGGAAGATACAGTGGAATAGTTTACTCTGGAGTTAACAAATATAAGGCTTTGCTAGGTAGACTTCTTCTCCAAGAAAGCGCTGGCAGACTAATGGAAGGCAATGGATTTATCATTGCTGGAGATGTTAAGCTAACATAAATAAGCTACAGAAATAGACAATTTTACAAAAACTCTTATAAGCGACTCTGTTAAATGTTCTATCATTTCATCGGTATGATAAGGTGTAGGAGTAATGCGAAAACGCTCAGTTCCTCTTGGAACCGTCGGGTAATTTATATGTTGAACATATATTCCATACTCATCAAATAATAATTTTGATGCCCTTTTGGATAATTCTGGATCGCCAATTATTATTGGAATTATATGAGTTTCTGTTGGAATAAAATTAATTCCCACATTGCTCAGTGAGTTTTTTACTTTTTCAACAACTTGTCTTTGCTTTTCCCTTTCAACGTTGCTTGATTTTAGATGCTCAACGCTTGCCTTTGCCGCTGCTGCTAAAACAGGCGACATAGCAGTAGTGAAAATGAATCCTGGAGCAGAACTTCTTATTACATCCACCAAGCTCTTTGAAGACGCTATATATCCACCCATTACCCCAAACGCTTTTGATAATGTGCCTTGAATAACGGTCACTCTGTCCATTAGACCTTCTCTTTCCGCAATTCCACCACCGCGTAGACCATACATGCCAATTGCGTGTACCTCATCCAAGTAGGTAATTGCATTATATTGATCTGCCAGGTTACATATTTCTCTTAGCGGTGCTATATCGCCATCCATTGAATATATGGACTCAAACGCTATTATTTTTGGCGTTTTTCTGTCTACAGACTTTAACAACTGTTCTAAGTGGCCAACATCATTATGCTTAAATATATGTTTCGGTCTTTTTCCTGATTTTATGCCTTCTATCATCGAAGAATGGTTTTTCTCATCTGAAAAAATTACTACATCAGGAATAACAGACGATAAAGTGCTAAGTGTAGTTTGATTAGCAAGGTAGCCACAAGTGAAAGTTAAAGCAGCCTCCTTGTTATGCAAACAAGCTAGTGATTGTTCTAGTTCGACAACTTCTTTCGTTGTACCAGATATATTTCTTGTTCCCCCTGCACCAACTGACGAATTTTGAATAGCGGCAACAACACTCTCATTTTGTGACATCCCCAAGTAGTTATTACTGCACCAAACGATAACCTCCCTATTTCTTTCACAATCCATAATATAGGGAAGCCTGCCAGGCAACGACGCAAAATGCGTGAATTCACGATAGCGCCCTTCTTCTTTTATATCTTTGATTTTGTTTAAGAATATTTCTTCGTAGTCTACCAAGTTTTTATCTATTAATAATCAATACAATTATAATAAGTTATTCAATGGTAGACTACTATATTTATTCCCTAGTTTACTGTTATACAGCAACTCCCTCTTTAACAAAGAGATCGACTTTACTTTCTTTATTTAAGCAAACTTAAAGACTCATTATAATGGTATATAATTGCAACAGCAATTAGACACAACAAGCTGCACTAATACTTTCACTGCCAACATCTCTAAGTGAACTGCAATAGTTACTTTTATATCAACTCCAGT
>NZ_NJBR02000033.1:0-1764 GCF_002204235.2 Wolbachia endosymbiont of Wuchereria bancrofti | reverse complement strand
GGCTGATAATGTTGATACCAACACTATTGTCAAGTTTACTGGTCTTTCCATCAGTGAAATTGAAAGGATTGCAGGATCAAGTAGAAATCAGTGACAGTGACAAAAGTTTTTGTTTTAATAAACAGAGAGTTTAGTAATTGCTCTCTCTTCGATAACATGGCGAAAATGTCTGATTAATCCTTGAATTGGCCAAGCTGCAGCATCACCAAGTGCGCAAATTGTATGGCCTTCTATTTGAGTGGTAAGGTCAAGTAATTTATCTATTTCACCATGCTTAATATTTCCTGTTACCATTCTTTTCATAATTCTCCACATCCATCCAGTACCCTCGCGACATGGTGTGCACTGTCCACATGATTCATGCATATAGAAGTGCGATAACCTCTCTATTGCAGCTATTATATCAGTCGATTTATCCATCACTATTACAGCAGCAGTACCAAGCCCCGACTGTGCTGCTCTTAATGAATCAAAATCCATTTTAATAATATCACATATAGATTTTGGAATTAATGGTACTGAAGACCCACCAGGTATTACAGCAAGTAAGTTATCCCAACCTCCTCGTACTCCACCCGCATATTCTTCAATCAATTCACGCAGCGGAATTCCAAGTTCCTCTTCAACATTACACGGGTTATTTACATGCCCTGAAACACAAAAGATCTTAGTACCAGTATTATTTGGTTTGCCAAGAGATGCAAACCACTCCCCTCCACGATACAGAATGTCTGGAACCATAGCTATAGTCTCAACGTTGTTTATCGTGGTTGGGCAGCCAAAAAGTCCAACAACAGCAGGAAATGGAGGCTTCATACGGGGAAAGCCCTTTTTTCCTTCGATCGATTCAAGCTGAGCTGTTTCTTCTCCACATATGTAAGCACCTGCACCTCTATGGATAAACACGTCAAGATCATAACCTGATTTGCATGCATTTTTTCCGATCAGGCCTTCTTTATACGCTTCCTTAAGTGCTTGTTTTAAAACTAAATATTCATTATAAAATTCACCCCTAATGTAAATATATGCAACAGATGCACTAATTGCCCTGCTAGCTAAGAGAACTCCTTCAAGTAACTTGTGTGGCTCATACCGCAATATATCTCTATCTTTACATGTACCAGGTTCTGATTCATCCGCATTGACTACTAAGTATGTTGGTTGCTCTTTTGAAGGATTCTTAGGCATAAAGCTCCATTTAAGACCAGTAGAAAATCCTGCACCCCCTCGACCTCTTAAGCCAGATTTTCTTACCTCATCAATAATTTTTTCTGACCCTAAATCCAATAATTCTTTTGTTTTTTGCCAACTACCACGTTTTTTTGCACCCTTGAGTAGTGGAGTTTCTTTACCACTCAAATTAGTGAATATTTTGTCCTGTTCTTTCACTATGACTCCAGAGACCTTAGTGATCCCGGCGCGAATCGAACGCGCGACCCACTGATTAAAAGTCAGTTGCTCTACCGGCTGAGCTACGGGATCATTTTATTTTTCAGCTATATTAAACAGTAATACAGATTTTATCCGTTTTAATCAAACTAAAATTTTCATATGTGGTCAAATAAATTATATAATAGACTTTTTGCACATCAAATCAGTTTTTAGCAGCACGCTAAGCGCATAACAACTGCCATCCAAATGAAGAAAGCCCACTTTACAGACCTTAAGAACCCCTTATATGGGGATGTTTTAGGCCTAAAATTTATCTTTAATCTTTATTTAAGTGACAAAAGCACATTATTAAACTAGGTGTGTTATGTTTAA
>NZ_NJBR02000032.1:0-5310 GCF_002204235.2 Wolbachia endosymbiont of Wuchereria bancrofti | reverse complement strand
ACCTGTAAGCGTGTAGGAAGTTGGCACTGGAAAGCAGATAAATAATGTATCTGTTCAGAATCTTCCATCTATTATTTTCTAGCTCGTACATCTGCTCTTTACTTCGTGCCAAAATGATCGCATTATATTATTTGACATTTCTCTAAAAGAACCCTCTCAATTTTCTAGCACGGCATGGATGTTTTAGTTTGCGCAGTGCTTTTGATTCAACTTGCCTAATTCTCTCACGTGTTACCTTAAAAATGCATCCTATTTCTTCTAAGGTATGTTCCTTGCAATCTTTACCAAGGCCAAAGCGCATTCTAATAATTCTCTCTTCCTTCGGTGTTAAAGTTGCAAGGAGGTTAGTTGTAATGCAGCGCAAGTCAGTAAGTATTGCAGCATCTTCTGGCTTTGAAACTCGCTTATCTTCTATACAGTCACCGAAAGTACTACTATCGTCTTTTCCTGTTGGAGCATCAAGGCTTACCGGATCCCTTGCTATTTTCATAACTTTGCGTATTCTTTCCAACGGCATTCCAAGTTCCATACTTAATTCCTCTAATGTAGGCTCTCTTCCCATCTCATGAGTTAACTTTCTTAATGCTCTGTTGATCTTGCTAATAATTTCTACCATGTGAACTGGTATTCTGACTACTTTAGATTGCTCAGGTATTGCTCTAGTAATTGATTGCCTTACCCACCAAGTTCCATAGGTTGAAAATTTGTATCCACGTTTGTAATCAAATTTATCCACAGCCTTCATAAGACCAATATTACCTTCTTGTATCAAATCAAGCAGAGCGAGACCTCTGTTTGAATATTTTTTAGCTATGGAAACTACTAACCTCAAATTGGCTTTAATCATTCCCTGCTTTGCTTCGGAGACTTCTCGTTCATGTTTTTGTGTTCTCTTGATTAGCTCTTTAAATTCTTGCACATCATCTTCTTGTATATGTTGCTTAATATTGTTCAAGGTATTAGCTATATGTTCAAAATTGTCGTCTATAAACTTTACAAACTTGTTTTTTAGTTCACCTGTAAAACAAGATTGATTTTCATTGGATTTTAAAGAACTAATTTCTTCTAACTTGTACCTTAAAAGTACATCAGCATAAACTTTGAGGAAGCTTTCTCTATCAATATAGTATTTTTTAGCTTCAGAAATAAGATTAGCTTCCTCAAGCATGATAGACCTGTTTATGTTATAAAGTTTTTGTGTAATTTTGGCGACAGCAGTGTCACTTAACTTAATTTGTAGCACTATAGACCATATTTGGTCATACAAATTTTGATATCTTAATCCACTAGAGGGATCTTTTCTTAATGTCAATGCTTCATCTGCTAAAGTAATTATCTCATCTAGTGCAACTATGACCTTGGGCAATAAGTCGTTTTCCATTTCAAGAATAGAAACATTTAAATTTGCTGAATTTATATCTTCATTACTATTTTCTTTCTCATCGTTACCTTTTTTACTGTCTATCTCATCATCGTCACAATATTCGTCATCTTTGGTGTCTTCAGAAACGTTCTCAGAATCTTTATCATCTTCAATACTTTCTTCACTCTCTTCTTTGGGTATCGCATTAAAATCGGAGTTATAAATTGCATCTAGGTCTATAATTTCTCTCAGTAAGAGAGCTCCACTGCTCAAATCATCACGCCATGCTTTTATCATCTTTAGTGTTACTGATGTTTCAATGATTGCACGCAACATGTTATGCTTTTCAGATTCAATTTTTTTTGCTATCTCAATTTCATCTGTCCTTGATAAAAGCTTTACGGAGCTCATATCTTGTAAATAAACTCTCACCGGGTCGTCATTTTGTATTAAGGTTGTAGTGGTATTCGACAGTGTGTCGTCATCATCAAGTTTGCCATCATCACTGTTGGAAGGAGCCTCTTCTTCGTCCTCGCTACTTTCAAGTATGTTGATTCCTGAGTCCTGCAATAGAGATATAGTATCATCTATAAAGTCGGATGATAAATTTTCGTCTGACAGTTTATCATTTATATCATCAAAGGTGATAAAGCCACCCTTTTTAATACTTTTGGTTACAAGATCCCTGATGATTTTTTTCTTATCTTCTGAGTTGTTAATAGCTGACATCATTACCCTTATAGTTTAAAATTTATTTCTTATTAGTAAATAGACTTACAATAAGTAAGCCTATGACTTTATTTTTAGCTTGTGGCTACTTATTACTTCATATAGTTTAAGATATTGTTAACTCACATACGCTTGTCTTGATCAATTATTCCATATCTTTCTTCTATTCTTACTGCTATGGATAATCCAACTGAAAATGTTGCAATTCCGACCACTATGGCAGTGAGCATTAGAACGTGCGGTACAGGATTGCTATATAAGTGAGAATTTGAAACTAATATAGGGGGTAGGGAGCTTTTTATATACCCAAGAGATATGTAAAATAACAGAACAGATGCTTGGAAAATGCTTACCCCTATCATTTTCTTAATTAAATTTTTGTCATTTATGATGGTATATAAACCTAGCGTCATTAATATAGTAATAATTGTATAATTGTATAAAGTCATTATTTTTTTCTGCGAGCAAAATCTATATATATGATTAACATGGAGGAACAAACAGTAAGTGCTACACCCAATTCCACCAGGAAAATACCCAATTTTTGACCTGCAACGTTGTTAGCTAACAATATATCGTAAGATAAAAAATTTTGGCCAAGTAAGACTGTTGCAATACCTGTGCCCCCATAAATAAAAATGCCTAGCATGCTAGTGAATTTAATTGCAGGGTAGGGTATTGCTTTTAGAGTTGTGGATACACCAAATAACATTGAGTATAATATTATTCCAGAGGCAATGATTATTCCTGCTTGAAAACCCCCACCTGGGGCGTAGTCACCATGAAATTGTATATATAAAGCAAATAAAATAATAAGAGGTACCATCAAAAATGTTACTGCATTTAATACTGGATCTTTAATCATTTTCTTTTTCTTCTTTTAATATTAATGTTATGCAAAGTGCGGCGGTGAAAATTACTATAGTTTCTCCAAATGTGTCATAGCCACGGAAGCCTGCTAAAACAGCTGTTACTATATTGGGAATGCCAACGGCTTTTTTAGTATTTTCTATATAGTAAGGAGCAACATGTGAGTGAATGGGAGCATCATAGCTGCCAAAATCTGGTAATTGGGTCATAAAGTGTGATAAACATATAGCTAGAAATAACATAAAAAAAAGTATTATAGGGTTGTGAGATAAATTTACTTTATGGTTCTTTATTAAAGAGAGTGCAGCAAATGTAAAAACTGTACTGAGCCCTGCACCAACAGAAGCTTCAGTAATTGCAACATCAGGTGCATTCATAATTAGATATATAAGTGCGATGAGTGAGCTAAATGCACACATCAGAACACCACTTGTGACTAAATGATTTGAGAGGACTATAAAAATAGCAACTATAAGTAACAGTAAAAGTAATGTTATATTTAGTATTTCTAACATCTTAACTTTCTTTAATAGCTTTTTCCTTACTTTTATAATGAGTGCGTGCTAAAATATAACTATTAGTTGAGTTAGCTACCCATATTATAAAAATTAATAGTATTATTTTAACAGTATTGACTGAAAATTCATTCTGCAAAGCGAGACCAATTAATAATAACATTGCACCGCTAGAATCTGTAATACCTGCTGCGTGTAACCTGGTGTAGAAATCAGTAAATCTAATTACCCCTATGGTTGAAATAGTTACTAAACAAATGCCTAAAAATATGAAAATAGATCCTATCATAAATTATCAAAGCAACATTAACCTCATTAGTGCTATAGTTGATATAAAACTGACACTAGCATACAACAACGCTATATCAACCAAAAAAAAACTATCCAAAATGATCGATACTGCTGTTATGAGTAAAACTACTTGTGTTGAGAAATGATTAAACGCTAGAGCCTTATTGTAAATGTCGCTTAACTTTGCTATACGGTACAACATTGTACTCATACAAAGCAGTAACATGTAAATAGCAACATGAATCATTTATAGGTCACACAACTCCAATAGGACTCTACTTAGTTTACTCTTCATCGTCTACTTCATCATCTGTGTCCTCACTACCTTGATTACTTATTTCATTTTCTACCTCGTCATCCTGAATATCAGTACTTTCTTGATCCACATCAGCATCTGTGTTAAACTGATCATTAGAAAAGTTTAGTAGTTTTTCTAGCTTACTCGTATTACTGCTGTAGGTATTACTCAGATTTCCTTTCATATACTCCTTGCATCTGCTTACCAAAAGGCTAAACAGCTCATAAGTATCCACCTGCCTTTCTGCTATTTCGTATAGAGAAATGATGGTGTTTTTATGGCCTTTAAATCTAGCTGATTGGACAGGATTACTCGCCCCTGTATTTAAATCATGTGTTCTCTGACTTGCCAGTAGGGCTAATTTGAAACGGTTACTCACCTGCTCTGTACATTTTTCTATAACAGACTCAGCCATAAAATACTACCTCAATAAACTTTGCATTATACACAAAAAAAACAAAGTGTCAACTTTGTGCCTATGGAGATCCAACTTCACGTTTAACCTTTTCTGTTTCAGGTTTTACTGCTTGACTTTCTGTTATCGTAATTGTTATCTCATGGTCGAATTTTTTGAGAAACCCTAACAGTCGTTCTAAAGAAAAACCATCTGTTTTGCCATTTTTAATTTGCGATATCTTTGGCTGATCAACACCCAGTCTCTCGGCGGCATGAGCTTGAGTCCAAGTGTTTTTTTCTATAACTTTAGTTATTATACTGAGCAGCTTCTTTTTTATTTCTACACTGCACGAGTTATTGTTTAATGATATTATTTCCATATACACTCACCTATCAAAAGCTTTGTAAAACATTACAACATAAACTTGATATCTCAAAGTATTAATATCATATAAGTTGTACTAAATAATTATATGATATTAGTATATTAAGGCTTTAAGTTTATTATTTACTAGTATTTTAATTTAATTAATATCAATTTCAAATATTATTATATATGGAAAGGTCATTCATAGTAGAAAAAAATAACCATAAAGCTTAAGGTATAAGTTTTGTAGATTGATTTTACATAAAAAGGTTTGTATCTCCATGCTCTAATACACCTGTATAAACATTGTGATTTTAATCCACCAAGACGGTGTCATTCCATTGCGTGAAGCTGGGCACAGTTCATCATACTGCAATTCATTCGAGGCATCTCTAGATCCCGCTAGCAAGCAGCAAAATGACGGTAGCTACAAATATTAAGAAATTTACTAAATAAAAAAAAGCAAAAGATGCTCCATGGT
>NZ_NJBR02000031.1:0-563 GCF_002204235.2 Wolbachia endosymbiont of Wuchereria bancrofti | reverse complement strand
ATTTCTTTGCTTTGTATTTCTTTGCAATTTTGCTCACTTCAATATTGTTACTATAGGCAAATCTTTCAAAATCTCTTGCCAGATGTGTCCAACATATCTGTCTATTTTCAAGACTAAAATAATTGTACACAGCATATTGTTGCTTACAACTATGCCATTGTATTCTGGCAGTAAACTTTTCAACACCTTGCCACGAGACTCGATCATCTTTAGAAGTGTCAATGCTTTGTTTGTATTGCCGAACCCAGCCTCTTTCCTCTTGATTTCTGTGCCATGTTTCATCTATACGCAGATCTCTTTCAATTCTTCCTTCATTTTCTCATATTCAGATGCGCATCTTTTTGATACTCTGTGCTCAGTCTTTGATATATACTAGATTTGATGGACAACTACCATCAAATCTCATAATACTTATATTGAGGTTAAATATACTGCTTAAAATTTGCTGTACTTTTCTTTTCGAGTTAATAAAAAAGCCACTTAGGCTGCTAATTATTGTTTTAGCATTGAACCCTAGAAGACCTTTTGAAACCCTTATGGGTAAACTAGTTGAAACCTTCCTA
>NZ_NJBR02000004.1:0-1389 GCF_002204235.2 Wolbachia endosymbiont of Wuchereria bancrofti | reverse complement strand
AGTCCGGTTCATTTTTTATCACAGTGACATACTTAAAATCTCCTACTTTTTAACCTAGATTAGGGCAGCCTTGTCCATAAATCATGGGTTTCATTTTATCTGTTACAGGCAACGCTTTATCATGTAGTCAACAAACAATCTGTTTTTGTAAATCTCTAACGGCCAGTACCGGATCACCATAATCAATATACAGTATAGCTTTTCCCTTCTCAGACTGCTTTTCATAATATTCTTTTAATTATAGGTTATTTACATGAGATTTTAACGATGAGTCAGGTAGAGTTACATCTCCCTATAAAAATTAATACTTCACTTGTTAACAAGCTTTAAATGGTATTTAACTATTCTAATCTTATATTATACCAGTTACGATTGGATTATATGCCACATTACGTACCATGTTGGACACCGATCAAGTTTCATTTTCAAGAGAATAGCAGAAAATTTGATTTGTATAGTCATCACTAGGATCATGCTCACCCAGATATTGTATATTTTTATAATGTGCTGCATAATGTTCATTGAATGTGACTTCTTGCTCTATCTCTCCGAGAAGATTTTTCCTTACTAATTTTACCTTGTAACACTTTTTATCATCAGTTTCTATTGGGCTACCTTTTGCTATCTTAAAAACACATTTTTTTCACTCATGAAAATCTCTCGATAAGTTTGCAGTTATTAATATTGTAATGTCTATTGTTCAATTTATTAATATATTAATATATACTCTAATTATAATAGAAAACATTGTTTGTATGTGAATTACTAAATTTTTTATGCTACCTCTCTATTACTTCAGTGCCTCTTTCCTCTATCGCCCCAGTGCATGACACTGGAATCTAGTAAATTTATTTACTATTTCTGTTACCTCATGATTTTCCAGTATGAGAAGCCAGCTTCACGCACTGGATATCGGTAGCCCCTATGTCATACCGCGATTCATTCACGGTATCCTTCGGCTGCTAACAAGCGGCGGTTATCGGTAGCTATAAATATTAAAAAATTTACCAAGTAGCACTGAACAGAAGAAATCTATCAAACCAGGAAGAAGCTCCTTAATTTAAGTTTTTAGAACCACAGAGGCAATTACTGCTACTACAGGAAAGTTAGCACGTATCTTTTATCAAATGTTGAAATGTGTACAAGGATATGTGGAAAGAGATATAGGCTACTATGAAACACATTATAAAAAGAAAGTGTGAAAAATTTGATCAAAAGGGCACAGGAATTTGGTTATATGTTGGTTCAACGAGAGGAGTTGATTGAGGAAGTTTCTTGGGAAGAAAAAGGGCAAAAAAAAACCTAGTCAACATCTCTTGTAGGAACTTAGCATTAATGTCGTATATGCTTGATAAGTAGTCATCCTTGAAGAAGATTAGTTGGTTTTTT
>NZ_NJBR02000030.1:0-2718 GCF_002204235.2 Wolbachia endosymbiont of Wuchereria bancrofti | reverse complement strand
TAGCTTCGACAAAGTGATAGGTTGATCTGCAATTACGGTGTGGCGTTCTTCTATAGTAAACTATATAATTTATTATATTCGATATAACCACCTACAACAACTATTCTTTTATTAGAATTCACTGAATGTGGAGAAGTATATACGTGAACCTCATACCCTGCTACCTGCATTGTGTATCTTACAAATGATAATGTTGAACCTTTTCCATTGGCTCCAGCTATATGGATTATAGGCGGTATTTTTTTCAAGATTGTCTAGTTTGTTAAGAAAACCTTTTATAAGATCAAGAGAAAAATCTTTTGGCCTGCTACCAAGCAGCTTAGCCTAATGAGGCATGTATGTCATAGATTGTTGTTATATTTTAATTCATCTATGACACGTGCTATGCTATATGTATCAATTTTTTCGCTGAATTGAGAACGTTGATTAATAGAAATGCTTATCCCATTCATTACAACATCACTTATCAAGAAAGAACTGACATTTCTAGTAACTTTGAAATCAATATTTGTGAATTCTTCATCGCTGTAAAAAAATCTTGTACTAATTAAACAAGTTGCATCGTCAACTGCTCTTGAGCTCATTATGGTCATTTCACTATTATTCATATATTTATATAAAATTTTGATACACAAACGTGTAAAATATATCTCATATTCTCTTAAGAAATCTTCTCTTTCTTCCTGAGTAGTCAAAGTCCAATGTTTTCCCATAACAAATCGAGATATTTTTTTAAGATCAACATTATTTTGAATGATTTCCTGAAGCTTTTTATATACACGTTCCCGGTCTTTTTTATTCTCCTTTATAGATATGTTGCCTACTTGTTGCTTCATAGCATGCACAAAAATTTTATGATCTGCACAGTTGGTATAGGCTCTTGAAGAAATTGCAATGAAAACAACAATAATTAAAAGTTTAATAATATTCATGAGATATGTTTATTAACTATGATACTTAAAATGTGAAATTTAACAAAAGCTAAATAATAGCTATTTATCACTGACTGCAATATACATATAGACACGCCTTACGTGAATCGGCTATAATTATAGGGGTCTGTTCTATACGTTATGAGTTAAGTTAAATTTCTCGAGCGATAATTTCTAGTCAAGGGAATTGCCTCTATCAACGTCGTTGAAATTGATACGTAATGCCCACCTTAACTTTAGGTCTCAGGAGTCTACTAAGGCTAACGGTAGATACGGATTCCGTTCCAGTTAGTTTAAACTTATGCTTCACCACTACAAAGAACAAGGTATTTTCTTCTGTTTACCTAATGAAGTATTCCAGGTTGTAATTGATGTTGAGAAGTATGCTGATTTTGTTCCTTGGTGCAAAGCTGTTTACTTAAAGGAGAAAATTGATAACCAGATGGTTGTGGATCTCTTAGCAGCTTTTCATGGGATTAAGGGAAGATATACGTCGAAGATAACCTTTCTTTCTCCGAGTGGGACTAATGAAGGTTGGATAAAAGCAGTATCATCAAATGGAATATTTAAACATTTATACAATGAATGGAGATTCATTTCTATAGATGAAAAGAAAACTATGGTGAAGTTTTGTATAGAGTTTGAATTTAAATCCAACTCGTTTTCCATTTTATTAAATTCAATATATAAATATACACAAAGTAAAATAATTGCTGCGTTCAAAGACAGAGTTGAGAGCCTTGCTAAGAAAAAGTTATCTTGACATTATTGATATAAATACGTAATTATTTAGTAAGTTAAATATTTGTATTATGATGATTTTTAGATTATTATTTTTATTGGTCTTTATAAGTGTTAATTCTTATGCAGTTATTAAGCAGGACTTATCCAACAACCAGTATATTCAAAAAATTAATGAAATAACACCAAAAGAACTACTATCACCGTTGCCTGATGATAAATTATTAGGAGATTCCAAAGCACCAATTCTAATGATAGAATATGCTTCGCTCACTTGTTATCATTGTTCTCTTTTTCATAGAGAAGTTTTTCCTGAAATTAAAAAGAAATATATAGATACAGGTAAGATGCTATATATATTCCGTCATTTCCCTTTAGATTATAGAGGACTGAAAGCTGCAATGCTAAGTTGTTGCTATGAGAAGCAAGAAGACTATTTTAATTTTAATAAAGCTATTTTTAATTCGATAGACTCATGGAATTACTCTAATTTAAGTGACTTAACTGTGTTACAGAAAGTGGCGGCACTAAGCAACTTAAAGCAAGATACATTTAACCGATGTATTAACGATAAGGAGGTAATGGATAAAATCATAAATGATAAATCACTAGCAATTAATAAGCTTGGCGTTATGGCCACTCCGATATTTTTCATCAAGCTTAACAACGATAGATCATACATAGAGCCTAATAAAATTAGGCACGAAGGATACAAAGCGCAAGAATACTTTACTAACGTGATAGACAGGCTATATGAAAAAGCTATAGTGAAATGATACCACTGTAGCCTATCATACAAAGACTCTATACTGACCCATCGTCTTTCATCACTGCTTGTTGTTTTTTACGCTCAAACTCTCTTTTTTTACTGTGCCAAGCGTAATAATACATAGCAATTTTATTTTCTATTAATATTATTGTCCCATCATAAAACTGAACCATATCCATAACTTTTTTCTGGGCTTCATCAAAACGTTCCCTATACTTTTCACGATAAGCTGGGTTATTTAGTAATGTAACCCCTTCATCTTTGTTAGACCTTTTG
>NZ_NJBR02000029.1:0-8191 GCF_002204235.2 Wolbachia endosymbiont of Wuchereria bancrofti | reverse complement strand
GAGAAAGTTTATATTCTCTATGTTAGTGAGTGTTCTTGCTGTCATTCCAGTGCCCCGACATTGGGATTCAACACACTGGAATGGCGATTCCTCATCATACTCCACAGTATCTTTGGATCACGCTAAGGAACGACGGTAGCTACAAATATTTAAGAAATTTGCTAATAGAAAAAAAGGCAAAAAAAACACGTGGTGCTGGTTTTGACCCTATAATAATTTAAATTGGCGCTGTAATAATTTGTCGACGCTTGGTTTAAGCGCGATTTAGCTGAATGTAGAAAAAATTTAAAAGACATACAGCTACGATAATTTGATGTAATAAGCCAAAAAATACCTTAAGTTTTTTACTGAACTTTGTTATTGAACCTGTGCAAGTCAAAAACAAGTTGCGAGTCAGAAATACCCTTGATGCCATGGCAATGAGGTTTTTGAAATTTATTAAGTAGTTTTTTACATTTCCGTGAGCTATTTGGATAATAGAGAAGAGTGTTGAAGTGAAAGAAAGTAATACAATTTTATTAAAAAATTAACTTCAACCCAGCTAAGAGTATGTAACCTGAGTTGTTATTCATTACTTTAGGTTCTTCGGTATTAAATTTTACAATATCGAAATAGTATGAAGTACCCATAAAAAGAGGATATTCAAGACCTAAAGCATATGAAGTTAATTTGTTTGTACCCTTGCCTATAATATCCTGGCCACCACTAAAATATGTTAAGCTCAACTTGCGGGAATCAGAGCAGTAAGCAACACCTGCATTCATGTAATATGTGTTACTTACTTCAGGATCAAGCTTTTTACCAGATTTACCGCTATTACCATATGAAAAAATGCAATCAAGATTGAAAAACTTCAGTTTCAAACCAAAATTCCAGTGCAGTAATTGATTGTGACACTGGAGATTGCTAGGATTTTTGTTGGTACAATCAGCTAAATCTTCTCTTGCAAATCCACCAGTCAAAGTAGTAGTAAAGCTTATATCATCTGATAGGCCGTTTTTATAGGAAAGGCCAGAAGCAACCAGATTGTTGTACTGTAAGTTATTTTTTCCTGGAACATAACTGAGCCCCAGTTGAAAATTATAAATCTCAGGGGAGATATAGCTTACCACTGGCTGCTTTAACTTTAGTTTAAGTCCACTGTAATTACTATAAATACTGGGCTTTACCCAGAACACCTCATCTTTATCACATCCAGCGCCATCATCTTTTTTTTCATTACCAAGCAAGTTTACATAGTTTCCCCAGTAACCATTTGCTCCTCCAGCAGCTACATCAATCTTTGAAGTGTTAATCAGCATACTTTGACTAACCAAATTTCTTTTACCATACTCAATTGATCCAAACCCCTGGTTTTTAATGATAAAATACCATTCCTCCATGTTTAACTTCTCTATGTCTAACGCTTTTAGATTAGAGATATTGGGAACCTTTGCCTTTATATTAAACCCCATTTGAGTATTTGGATAAATACGTTGTAAATAAAAAAGGCGCAAGTATGAATAACTTGAAGTCTTATCTTTAGGCTTAATATCAAAAGAATCTCTGTTGAAGGCATAGCTAAATCTCAAATCCATTTTCCCGTCTAGCTCTGCATAAGATATTTCCTTGTCCAAAATTACTCTAGCGCCAGTATTACTTTGTGGAAACAACAACGGAAACAATATTACTAGGCAGTATCTTAATTTCATGAATAAACTTAAAATCTTTATAAAAGTCTAAGTTTAAACTCAATATAGGCAAAAGACAACTTTCCAGAAGGCGCCTCCGATTTTTGCACTAAACCTAAACTTTTGGCCAGCTTTTGAGCTACATTTCCATAAATTACTGATATACTGGGGTAATTTCCGCTTTAATAACTGCTTATTTAATAGCAGAATGTTATACGATCAATTATTTGAGGTGTGTTATGTGCACTGCAGTTAATCAAGATAAAAAGCACTTTATTTTATCAGCATATCTGAGTAAATTGTCACTACGGCAATTTTTGTAGAAATGCTCTATAACAACTTTCAGTGCATCATCTATCTCATCACAGTTGCTATCAAAACTGAATAATTCCCATAACCACATTCATTTGATGCCGCAAGGTAAAACTTGATACAACATATAACTCTAAAGTAGAAGACTCGTTATCTGGTATATCAAATAAGTCATGGTTTTTATATTTCTTACCCATTGGATATTCATCTCGAAACATCCCTGATTTATGAAGCAAGCTTACGCCATGTATCAATAGCTCATAATTAATCTTGTGACTAGTGAACCGCATGGTACGAAAAACTTTCACTTTTGTCTTTATATCTTCTCCTTTAGCGTCAATTAAGGAAAAATCTATCACTTTAGGCAATATACCAAATAAATCATGTCTATCTTCGTTATACTCCAGATAATCCTCCACATCATCAGCTGTTCTTGTGTTTAAAATATTGATTAACGGCTTATTAAGTAAATTCCCCTTTCATATTTTAACAAATCCCTTGCAGCTTGACTTAGCCTTAAAATTGATAAAGTTCTTTCCTTATTATCCTGACAAACAAATATCACAGCATCATCTTTCCTTCTTGCAGTTATAAAATCTTTCATACTTTCACTCTATACAGAGTATTTATAAGTATAATAAGATTACATTAAAATTTATTTACCTATAACAGGCTTGACTAGATATAATAGAAGTGGCCTAACATCATATTTTGTTGTATAGCTAGCTACTTTCGATGGTGATAAAGATAGAATAACTTTTGTCGTTCCAGTGCGTGCGCCTGAAATCCATGAACTCTTCAGAAAAAAAAATAGGCAGATTTAGCCTACCTTTTTACTTTATAAGTATTACTCCTTTCTTTGTGTGTCTTGTTGAGCTTGTTCAACAACAGCTTATCCTAAATAAGTGTTAACTTCAGCACCCTGTTTGTCTAATTTATTTATCATCTCACTTTCATCTGCTGAGGTGTACTCACCGTCTTTGTTTTTTGTTTCTAGTGAAGCTATACCTAGTAATAAGGTATTAAATTCCTGCTGGAAAAGCTGATCATCTATAGTAATAAGGTAATCCTTATCTTCTAAGCTGAAGTATAAACAATATTCATCATCTATCATGCTTACTTTCTTCATCCTTGTTTTGTTACTTTCTTTTATTTTATTATGTATATCTTCTATCATTTGTACCACTACTTTACCGTCATTAGTAACAACAATCTTCTGAGCTTTTAACTCAGATATTTAATTGTTTTTGTTGATTGCATATACCATTAAACCCGCGATTGCTAAAAATAATATAACTTAAGCTATTAAAACTGGTAGAGTTACTATAGAAACCAGCCCTATGGTTCCCAGTAAAGTTGGTTTAATAAATACAACTATTGCTATTAATGTAGTTATAGAAGCCAAAGCAGCGCCTACCGTAAGAGTAGTGTTCATTTTGCAGAATTAACCATAATGGTTTTTGAAAGTTTTGAAAACCGATATAATTACCTCTTTAATAAATTGTTAATATATCTAAAATTATATGTAAAAAATTACCTCAGCCCGAAACTTTTAACAAAATTTTTAGCTGATAGGTAACTTTTCATAAACTATCTACCACTCGAACCAAAACCTCCTGCACTTCTTTCAGTTTCTTCAGTGCATAATCGTTCTGCATCATCCCAAATTACCCGGAACACAGGAGCAATAAGGATTTGTGCAATTCTATCTCCCCTTTTTATTTCATATGGCTGATTACTGAGATTAATTAGGCAAACTTTAACCTCGCCGCGATAATCAGAGTCTATAGTACCAGGAGAATTTAAGACAGTAATTCCATATTTTGCAGCAAGACCAGAACGTGGGCGAACTTGTCCCTCAAAACCATTTGGTATTACAATTACAATTCCAGTTGGAATAAGTAATCTTTCAAGTGGATTTAAAACAGTAGAGCCACCCAATGCAGCATAAAGATCCATACCAGCACTCTGCATAGTTGCATAACACGGAAGGGGCAAATCTTTTCCATGAGACAACTTTTTTATTTCTACTTTAATTTTATTTCTTTGTACCCTACCCACCAAAGCTCAAGTTATAGCATGTAAACTACATCTGCAAAAGTGATATGCCACGGCAATTACGTTTAGCTATAAATCATTTACAATTGATACGCTAGAATTACTCTCAGTAAATAAATCAATCATAATATTAGGTATTCTCCCATTAACTATATGAGCAATTCCAGCACATTCTTCTACCATTTTAGCACATGCTATAAGTTTTTCAACAAATCTTTCTCCCTTAATTTTACCGCAATTAATCGATGCATTTAAATTTTTAACAGATATCTTCCTACCATCAATTTTATCCATTTCTTCACATATGTCGCTAAAGATTATCATTTTAGATGCAGAAACTGCCACTGCTATTGCACCCGCAGCACCATCGGCATCAATGTGATACGTTTCTCCATCTTTTCCATGACCAATAGGCGCAATAACTGGTATAAAATCTGATTCTTCAATGAAAAACAATATATCAGGATTGATCTCAGTTGGTATGCCAATAAATCCCATATCTAATATCTTTTCTACATTATTCGATCCATTTTCTCTAAGTGTAGTACTTATTTTTTCGGCTTTTATTAAGTTGCCATCTTTTCCACATAACCCAATAGCTGAACCACCAGCAGAATTTATATGCTGAACAATTTTTTTATTAATTGAACCACATAACACCATTTCAATGATTCTCATAGTATCCTTATCTGTAAGTCTGATATCATTTACGAACTTACTATCGATACCCAAGATTTTTAGTACGGAATCAATTTCATACTCTCCATCATGGACTATAACCGGATTTATACCAAGCTGCTTCAACAAGACAACATTATGCACAAAAGTATTGAACAGTGTTTCATCCGATATTGTTATACCGCCACATTTAATAACAAAGGTTTCGCCTACAAAGTTGGGTATACTAGACAGCGCTTCAAGTAATATTTTTGCTTTTTGCTCAAATGATACCTCACCCTTTAAAAATTCACTGTTCTTCATTCCCTTATCTTGTAAACTTGAAAAACTCATCTCTCACCTTGGTCATTTCATACTTAATATGGACGCTTATTTGATGAATTGACACACTTTCATTATTAATCCATTTTCGAGTACTTTCTAGAATAGCATCAAGATTCCCTAGATCTACTTTGTCTATTTTTGTTAGCACAACATCAAAGTTAATATTATTATATGTTAACCAATAAATAAAGTCTTTGTCTATTTCTTTTAGTCTTACTTTGCTATCTATCAGTACAAACACTCTTCTCAGGTTTCTTCTATGAATCAAATAATATTCAACTAAGCCTAAGTACTGTATTGTTTCATCCTTGCTTGCATGAGAACGGCCATACCCTGGTAGGTCAACAAGTCTGAACTTATCATTGTACATAGAATAAAAATTTATTTGTCTAGTGCACCCAGGTTTAGAAGAAACTCTGGCAGCTTTTTTGCTGTTTATCAGTAAGTTAATTAAACTGGATTTTCCTACATTTGATCTGCCAGCAAACGCAATTTCTGGTACTGATTCATTTGGTAATGAATTTATGTCTGAAGCTCCAAACATAAAATTGCTGTTTAATGTTACCCGCCTTACCATTATATTATATAGAAATACCTAAAGTAGTAGGTATATTATAATGTCATTACTTGATGTAAAAAATTTTTTATTTCAAGTATATATTGCTCACTTAAACAGTTAAAATATTAGACCAGAGCTGCATGGATATAGAGAATAGCTTACAAGATTTAAAGAAAAAATTCAACTACATAGAAAGGAAACTAGAAAATCCTACCAATTTAAGTCAAAAAGAATTTATCAACCTTTCAAAAGAATATTCTGAACTCAGGCCAATTATCAAGATAATCAATGAATATAACACGCTAAAAAAGGAAATTTTAGACTTAGAGGAAATAATAAAAGATGAAAATAGTGAATATGATATAAAGGAGCTAGCTAAAGAAGAATTTTTCGAAAAGCAAAAGGTATTATTACCACAAGTAAAAGCTAAATTAAAATTAGCACTACTGCCTAAAGATGAAGATGATTCAAGAAATGCAATACTAGAAATTAGAGCAGGTACAGGAGGAGAAGAAGCAGCATTATTTGCAGCAATGTTATTCCGAATGTACCAAAAATATGCAGAAAGAAGAAATTGGAAGTTTGAGCCAATAAGTATTTCCAGCACAGGTATAGGTGGTTATAAGGAAGCTTCTGCACTTATCAATGGGACAGAAGTTTTTGCAAGGCTGAAATTTGAATCAGGGGTACATAGGGTACAGCGAGTGCCAGAAACTGAATCTTCGGGAAGGTTACATACTTCTGCAGCTACTGTTGCAATATTACCTGAAGTTGAGGAGGTTGATTTTAAAATAGAAGAAAAAGATTTACGGATAGATGTTTATAGATCCAGCGGTCCTGGAGGGCAATCAGTGAACACAACTGACAGCGCAGTGAGAGTCACTCACTTACCAACAGAAATAGTTGTAATACAGCAAGACGAAAAATCGCAGCACAAAAACAAAGCTAAAGCGCTCAAAGTATTGAGGGCAAGGCTATATGAAATTGAAAGGCAAAAAAAAGAAATAGAAAGATCAACAATGAGAAAGAGTCAAATTGGCTCTGGAGACCGTTCTGAACGTATAAGAACTTATAACTTCCCACAATCAAGAATAACAGATCATAGAATCAATCTAACTTCACATCAGCTAGAGCAGATTATAAAAGAAGGCGAGCTAGATGAATTTATTGAGGCATTAATTTCACGTAACGAAGCAGAAAGATTGGCTGGGGAAAGTTAATATATATACACCTACATTAGTATAATGTATTTTTTAAAAGCAACAAATAGATAGTAAAAATAAGTTCTAACACTACTGCAGAAAGAACAAGGAGAGATACACTGATTGCCTGACCATTGTAAACATAGCTTGTTAAACTGATAAAAATAGCTATGACAAAAGACCTGATAAACGAAACTGCAGAAGAAGCCGTACCTTTAATATCAGGGAAAATATTCAATGATGTATTGAAAATGACTGGCTGGCAAATTGCACAACCAATCACGAAAATAATCATAGACAGTGTTACTAAGCAAGACAAATGGGGCATGGTTACACTGAATATTACAAGTAATAGAGACCCTATGACAATCACGCCCGTACCAGAAATTACACATCTTATTGCCCCAAGTTTCTGCAAAATTTTGCCGGTAAATAGACTGATAAGTGAGAAACATCCAACTATTGCACATTGATGCAGCGCGTAAATAGTGCTAGATAAGCCAAAAGTTTTCATATATAAAAAAGGTCCACAGGTGATGAACGACATATAAGCAGCAGAAAAAAAGCTTGGTACCAAAGACAACGCCATAAATTTTGAATTCGATAATAACCTTCTATAATCTTTCATCATTTTTTTCAAATTGAAAATATCGCGGTCCTTTTTTGTTTCCGGTAACGCTAAAAGCAGTAAAATCCAAGAGATCAAACAAATTATTGCAACACTTGCATAATTGCCACGCCACCCAACAATTCCATTAATGAAACTACCTAAGACTGGTGCAATTGCCATGACAACTGTAAGAACAGAATTCATGATTCCAATAAATTTTATCGCTTTGTTTCCTTGATAACTATCTGCAATAATTGTAAATACAACTACAGATGTGCTAACACCAATGCCTTGAATAAAGCGGGAGATTAAAAGCCAAAAAACTGACGGTGCAAAAACACAACCAACAGCACCAATTAACAGTAAAGTATTACCTATGATCATAATTTTCCTTCTGCCATAACATTCAGATAACGGACCAAAAAATAGCCCTCCTATGCAAAGGCCCAGGAAATTATAAGCAATAGTTAACTGAATTGTACCTTCCAATACATTGAAATAGCGTACTATGTCTGGAAAGCCAGGTACAGAAATATCAATTTCAATGAACTGGGCAATCAGAGATAGAATCAACAAAAAAGGTAGTAACATTTAAAGTTTTTAATTAATGGATAAAGGTAGCACATTTAAAGCGCTTAGCAAAGAATATTTTTATTATTACAAAAATGGCCCCCATTTAAAAATACTCTACATATTACAAAAAGAATTTACATTAGACCTCTTGCATAACAAACTAGCAGCGATATACAAACCTCAGAAACGAAAAAATTACTTGACA
>NZ_NJBR02000028.1:0-39066 GCF_002204235.2 Wolbachia endosymbiont of Wuchereria bancrofti | reverse complement strand
CTCCTTCTCGCTCCGCAATAAAACAACTCTGCAATGTCACTTATTTGACCTATTAACAATGAGAATTGGTATAAGGAAAGGTAATAAAACTGTTAGTTAACTAAGGATTATAGGTAGTAGAAGTAATGTTTGTTCAAGGCTCTTTATATCAGCTATGGCTGCTGCAAAGTCGTACTTGGTAATCTTATTTTAAGCTTATTGAAAGTGGTAAGAAGAAGATGATGGACATAACAGCTCTAATGCATAAAATTATAGTAGTTGCTAATGTAAGACTTAAAGCAACATTAATTTACACAGCAGTGGCTTAAGCAGTAATTGTTGCAGTAGCTGTTTGACATAAAGTTCTACTCCTATGGCGAGTGGGTTTTTATTACTTGCATGATTGGGTAAAGTTGTAAAATTATATCAATGGAAAAAAAACATAATTAATCACAAAAGCTACTTGATGATACATTTGTTGATGTTGAAAGTTGGTTAGTTGAAAAAATTACTGAGATTTTCGGTGCGAAAGAAAACAAAGCTTTCATTAAGGTTGATGGCACTTTCCAACCCAAAAGGAATCTTATCTTATGAAGATGGAAATAGTTACAACAAGGTGGAGCAAGTTGAAGCTGAGAAATTGGATGGTAATGCAATAATGAAATCGTGTTATTCTCTAAATGAGTACTATTCCAAAATAGCATCATTTTTAATGAACAGAAGTACACTAAAGGATGTTAGGCTACTTAAGCCTCAAACATGTCAATATCTTTGGCAACCAAGTTTATCGTTTGAAGCTCTGGATACTTTAATGGAAATAGTAGTATATCAATCCGTTGATATGCCGCCTGTACCAGACAATCAGCTACCGATAATTGTAGTGGCAGATTTTAAACAGGCTTAAAAATTGTAGATAGTGAGGAATAAGAATGTTAAGGAACCCTTATACGGATGAACCCTATGTGAGATTTTCTGTCACTAAACGTGTCAGTGGGAAAGTTGTGAACACCAGTGCTATTAAATTATTAAAGATTGCAAGTTCAAGCAAGTATTAAAAACATTTTCTAAAATAGTTGACATGTTATATCTTATATATAATAACTAAGTTAATTTATTATTAATTTAAGGAATGAATATGTGGAAAAGCATAAAAAAGTTTTTTAAGTAGATTGTTAATTATACAGAAATTTCATGGACTTTAGGAAAATTTTTATCAGTTTGGAAGTCTAGTAATAAAACAAACCAAACAAGCAGTATTAAGATAGCTCAAGAACCTACAAGCTTGCCTGAAAGTTATTGATGATAAATACGATTGGATGTAGAACATAATAACTATCAAATACTTTGAGAAGTATATAAAAACAAGGATAATAATGTTATTTGTGATGAGTTCCATTTGAATCTTGAAGGAGAGAAACAGCTATATGCCACAGGTCGTTGTGACTCAAAAATAGAAATGGAGAATGGTTATGTACATCTGTCCATGAATTCAGTTGGAACTCAAGATGGCAGTACAATTTATGGTGATAATGAACCAGAAAGAATAAAAGAACTGTTAGGTTTTAGCGATGTAATAAAAGAATTCAATATATACGCTAAATATCCAATTGCGCCTGAAGCTGCAAGTTCTGAACTTAAAGTTCCTGCAAATGGCAACACACCAAGTTCAAAACTGATAGTCCTGCAGCAACACCAGTTGTTGGCAGTGGTCCATCTATTGGTCAACAGTCATGAACTTCAAAAAGGAGCACACTTTCAAGTGCTCCTTTTTTTCTTTTCCATATACATAAAAATTAGATAGTATTGTGAGTACGATTTTTTTTGTATTCTGATGCTTTTCAATTCTATCGCTTTTGGCCTCTCTTTATTATTGCTTCTCTACATCATTATAAGAAAGAATAAAAAACTGAGCAGAGAAAGAATAAAATCGGCAAATCTTGAGGGTAATTTATTTAAGTTGGAGCGCGAGTTTCAAGAAATAAAACAGATCTTGCAGGGTAAGGACAAAGAAATAGTAGATTTAAAAGTGAGCAATGCAGAACTTGAAGTAACTCTGCAAAAAGAACGTGAGGAGAAGAAAAAGGAAATAGAATTACTAGCAAAGGCTGAGGAGAGACTAACAAACACCTTTAAAGCACTTTCTCTTGATGCTTTGCAGACAAATAGCAATAATTTTCTGAACTTGGCGAAGGAAGTAATCGATAGTAAATTAAAAGAGACAGAAAGTAATTTCAAAAAAAGACAAGTAACGATTAACGAAGTTGTAACTCCGATAAAAGAAAAACTGGAAAAATTTGATAGTGAAATACGCGAACTGGAAAAAGAGAGAGTGGGAGCTTATGAAGGTTTAAAAGAGCAAATTGGAGCATTAATGAACCAAACTTCTAGCCTTGCTAATGCTTTAGGGAAGCCTCATATTAGAGGGAAATGGGGTGAAATACAGCTAAGAAGAGTGGTAGAAATGGCAGGGATGGTTGAATATTGCGATTTTTTTACCCATCCATCAGTGATTGATAAAAATAAGGATAATTTACTGCGTCCTGATTTAATAATCAAAATGCCATCTGGAAAGCAAATAATAATAGATGCTAAAGTGCCGCTCGATTCTTATCTTGATGCTGTATCACAAAGTGACTTGCGGATACAAAAGGAGAAATTAAAGGATCATTCCTTGGCAATAAAAAAGCATATAAATGATCTGGGTAGAAAAGAGTATTGGAATCAATTTGAAAATACACCAGAACTTGTGGTTCTTTTTCTCACAGGAGAAGGGGTTTTCAGTGCAGCACTAGAGTATGAGCCTGCTTTGATAGAGATTGGAGTAGAAAAAAAAGTGATTATTGCAACACCAATCACTTTAATCGCTCTACTTAGGGCAATAGCATACGGGTGGAAGCAAGAAATGATAGCTGAAAGTGCAAAAAAAATCAGTGAGCTAGGCCACATTTTATATGAGCGAATCTGTACAATGGGTGAAAACTTTGATAATTTACGCAGGAGCTTAAAGAGTGCCGTTGATCATTATAATAAAACTGCTGGTTCACTTGAAGCAAGGGTGTTTCCTGCTGCCCGAGAATTCAATAAACTTGGTATATATACAAAAAACAAAGAATTGAACGTTGCAAAGGAACTAGAGTCTTTGCCACGCGGTTTGCATACCAAGGAATTGAGGGTGAATTAGATCTCACTCATATTTTCTGTATCTGTATTGATACTTGTGCACCCTGAGCGACTTGAACGCCCGACCTTTTGATCCGTAGTCAAATGCTCTAATCCAACTGAGCTAAGGGTGCATTTCATAAAATTAACTTTAACAGATTCTATAGCTTGATTCAATTAATTTGGTTAAATAAAATGAAGCGTTGCACGCCAAAATTAAATTGATAATGTGATCAATCTACTAACTTCTTACCTTTACTAAAATTTAATGAATGTAAGAGAAAATCTAGTATAAAAATTATTGGAGGTATAGTGAAAAAATTCTTTTGTTTATAGCTCTCATTTTCTCCTTTGCTTTTGACACGAATGCATGACGTGCATTTCTCCTGCTGTACCAAAGGATGAAACATCAACAGTAATATGTAAAAAGTAGTAGACTGTACTCACAACATAGGTGGACCGATTGTAACAATAGTAATAATAGGTGCAACATTGCTTGCAGTATTTGATAGAATGCCGTAGCCAGCTCTTTTTGCACTTGGTACATTTACTGCCATGTTTTTCAGAGCTCCTACAGCTGTAAAGGCAATAAAACCAAATGCAATGGCATGTAAATAGAGACTTCTAAGTTCTGCAAATTAAAGACAGGCCGAAAAAAAGTTTTGGCAAGTAATATTTCTAGTGTCATTTACTTAAATTTAATTGAAGTAAAGTAGGATAAAGTAAAAAATATTGGATATGTAATGAAAAAATTTTTTCTACTTGTTGCTTTAACCCTCTTCTTTGCATTTAATGCAGGTGCTCCTCCTTCTACTAATAATTTTGTTGATACAAATGATACAACATCAATAGTGATATGCAAGATAATAGGCTATGCCCATGGCATAGGTGGACCGATGATAACAATAGTAATAATAGGTGCAGCTTTGCTTGCAATATTTGGTAGAATGCCGTGGCCAGCTCTTTTTGCACTCGGTGCATTTACTGCTGTGTTTTTTGGTGCTCCTATAGTTGTTTCAAAAATAATGCCAAACGCTGGTGTGACTTGCGAAAATGGTAATGTAAAGCCATAGAAACTATTAGAGGCACAAAATGTAGTGCAGCAGGACAATATTCCTAATGATTGAGACAGTAGGGTAAAAAATAGTACTTCTTTTAAGCACTATTTTTGTTACATCATAAACCTCTATTGAGGTTTCTTTCACTTTGAAAATAGCAGATTCAGCCACTTTCATTGTTTATGGTGTTTCCATAAAAATAGATGATATACAGATAAAATTTCTGGATTTCAGTGCTAAGTAGTGGAATTATACTATTTATTGTATTTTACAAAAATAAATTATTTTTACAGAGCTACTTGGCTTCATGAATTACAACTGGCTATAAATATTAAGAAATTTACCAAATAAAAAAAAGGCAAAAGATTCCCTGTTAGCTAGTTATTTACTATCTATTTTATAATGTTGGCGTTTTTTAATGTTTTTTAGCGCTTAATAGGCACAATTCATGACATTAGGCAAACAGCTCTACTATAGAAAAATTCAGAAAGAATACAACAAAAGTACTATAGGAATTAAGTACAGACACTAAAAAATATACCCCTCTAGACTTTGACTTCCGATAGGCTTTAAATTATGAAACAACTTTATTATTGATAATAATAAAACTGGCAAAGTTTATCAAGTATTTTTTGCACTTCTATAAACTTACTTGGATGACATCAACAATTGTATTCTATATTATATTTTGCTCTGCTTCAAGTTTTCTATTCAAAATTTTTAGTGTTAAATCTAATTCATTTGGATTATTATATCATAACTTTCCCCTTGGAATTATTATTATTAATTTTGATCTTTAAACCAAGCTCTGAGAAGATATAGCGTCCTCTACTACTGCTATGTCTTGGTTTTAAGTGTATTTTCGTTCTTTTTGGCTGCTATTTCAATGCAAGTCTTTTATCAATTTTTTAGTTTATCTAACACTCAAACTCTGAGAAACTATTTTTTCTGTGATACTTCCTGCATTTTCAACATTAGTTAGCGCTCTCGCATAACCCATAGATAACTTTTTCGTTGATCATCATTTTCACACTGTCGGGAAGCGACAACATCCTAGTCATATTGGTTATATAGCTGCGGCTTTTGCCTGTGGCTAGAGCTAGTTCTTCATGTGTGTAGAAAAATTTACCTATTAGTTTTATATGATCACCTTCTTCTATAAGGTTAATATCTTGCCTCTGTATGTTCTTAATAATGGATACTTCCAAGCATTCTTTATCACTCAAATCTTTTACAATAACCGAAGCGCTATCGAGATTTGCAATCTTGCCTGCTCACCAACAACATTTCCCAGCTATTATTTCATAGCTATCTTTAATTTGAACCTTTACGTACCACGATAAGCTATATTGTGCCATTTTCCTCTATTGAACTTGCAGGTTCTTTCAATAATTCTTCATCAAAGTATTTTCTTGGCTGAAACTTGCTTGGGTGCAGTAATGAAATGGATAAATATTCTTGTCGGTCTTCTTTATTGTCATAATTGTCACCTGTAAGACCAGCAAGACTTCTGCCCAAGCTTCTTTCATCCTTCATGCTGTATTCTCACTTACCAGCTTCTTTTCTTTACAGCTGCTAGCATGCTTTTTCAAATTTCCTTTGCTAAACCTATATATGCTTACGCACCAGAACATTTAAGATCATACACAATGGCTAGCTTCTCTTGAGAAGGTGCTTCTGACAGTCTTACATTGCATAGAATGATAGTCTCATACAATGGAATAATAGTTTTTTATACACCTTATCATTTAGGTACTGATAAATGTCATTTTTAATCTGTTCTCTAAGTTTGTTACGTCTGTTATACATTGTTAGCAAGATTCCTTCTATGTCAGAAGAGGGTTTAGGCTATTTCTTTTTATTAGCTCTACAGTTTTAACTAAATGACTTAGCATCTCCAAAGCAAAAATTCACACTGAAGAGGAACAATAATAGAATTAGCAACCGTCAAAGCATTGATAGTAAGTAAGCCAAGTGATGGAGGGCAATCAATAATTGTGTACTCATAATCATCGCATATTTTCTCTAATGCATTCTTTAGCACAAACTTTCCCCGTTCAAGTTGTAATAATTCAATTTCTGCAGCTGGTAAATCAACTACTGAAGAAATTAGCGATGAATTTGGAATTTCCTTTATATTGAAAATTACTGATCTTATGAGTTTATTTTCGCTACTTAGTAATATTTTATATATATTTTTCTCTTCTCTACTACGATAAGAAATTCGCTAACTAGTGTTAGCATTTCCTTAAGGATCAAAATCTACCAATAAAGTACTTTTTCCTATAGCAGCAAAAGCTGTTGATAAATTTATACTAGTTATAGTTTTACCCACTCCACCCTTTTAATTTACTATTGTAATAACCTTGCTCACGTCCTTTATCTTATGTGTAAAACAACTCTATTATATATGCTAAAAACTTTTGCATTAGAAAATTTTTTTGTGCCTAAAATTAAACTGCTTTTTTTGCTTTATGTAGTACACTTTGAACTTTATTTCCTAATTCACTTAGAGTAAATGGCTTTGGTAAAAAGTGAAAATCTTCTATATTAATGTTATCGTTTTTCAAAAACGCATCTTCTGCGTATCCAGAAATAAAAATAACGTTGATATCCGGCCTGTGAATTAGAGCTTCTTTAACTATCTCTGGACCGCTGACTTCTGGCATTATTACATCGGTGATTATTAGATCTATATGTTGATTTTTTTTACTTATTATTTCTAACGCTTTGCTGCCCATACTAGCTTCTATTACATCAAATCCTTTTCTTTTTAGTGCCTTGGTAGTGAACTCCCTTACTGAATCTTCGTCTTCAATTAATAAAATTATACCATTATCTTTCACTTCATTTACTACTGGTTTCTCTATTTCTTCACTACCTTTCTCTCTATGATTCTCATCTGATATGTAAACCATAGGCAAAAATATGCTAAATTTAGTTCCACGATTTACTTCACTGGCAACATAGATATACCCCTCAGTTTGTTTAATAATACCATATACAGTAGAGAGACCAAGACCTGTACCAGAGGTAATATCTTTGGTAGAGAAAAATGGATCAAATACTTTTTCAACTGTATCACTCACCATACCACATCCCGTATCAATTACTTCAATCATAACATAATTTCCATGTTCAATCGCTTCCTTGTCTGGAGAAAACATACCCTGAGGTGTAGAATTTAATGAATCAATCTTTTTATTAAAAGTTCGTATAGTTAGCTCTCCTCCTTTTTCCATAGCAGCGCTAGCATTAACTGCTAAGTTAAGTATAACTTGCTCTAATTGTCCTTGGTCAGCCCTAACCATACCTAAATCTCTACCATAATAAGTAGTGAATTTTATGTTTTCACCTATTAATCTTTTTATCATTTCACAAAGATTAGCTATTGTACTATTTACATCGATAATCTTTGGTTGCATAGTTTGCCTTCTTGAAAAAGCAAGTAATTGCTTAACTAAATTTGATCCACGTTTTGCATTTTGCTGTATTTGTATTATATCTCTGAAAGATGGATCGCCAGCTGAATGCTGGAGTAAAAGCAAATCACAAAATCCTATTATTCCAGTTAGTATATTGTTGAAATCATGTGCAATACCACCTGCTAATTGACCTATGGCTTGCATTTTTTGATAATGTTCAAGCTTTATCTCCAGGTTTTTGTGCTCAGTATTATCAACAAAATAACAAAGTATAAACATCATTCTATTATGAAGAAACTTATTGAAATATATTTTCATGTTATCATTGTTATTGAGCTGCACATCAAAGGACGCATTATTTATTCTGTTACTCGAGAAATATTCACGTATTTTCATGTGATAGTCATCAGATATCAGTGTAAATATTGAGCTATTATCTGGCCCTGCAAGCTTTATTAGCGCTGTATTTTTCTTTATAAAACTACCATTTACATCACATTGTGCAATAGCAATTGATGAATTTGCAAAACAAGGGTGTAATTGGTAATCAATAACATTTGATTCAACTGGTGTAATAAGGCCATATATATAGCTATGATGATGTTTATCGCAAAACATAGCAGTGCTCATATAAGCCTTAAATGGAACACCATTTACAGTAAAAAACAAAATGTTATTATCAGTTGCTACATTGTTATACTTAGATTGAAATATGAAATCATTAATTGAACTGCCTTTTTCAAGTTTTTTCAATTCAAACATGTCTAAAAACCTTTTATTTACAGATAAAATTATCCCCTTAGTATTTGCAATATAAGTTCCTATATTATGCTTTTCTATTAATTCTTCGTATACCTGTTCTTTGTTCATTTGTGTCGCTTTCAATACGAAATACCCATGTGGTCTTGCTATTGGTGCTAATGATAAGTTTAAGATCTTATTACTGTTTATAGCAATTTGGGGATTATCTGGTATTGATTCACAAAGCAAAAGAAAGCTAGATATTCTACTTTTCTTGCTTAAGACAATGCGCACCTGTACAGAGGAGTTATTCTTTAGCGCGTGATATAATGCTTTTTTGTCTTTTTCTGAAATATCCCCTACTTCAAGAATCTTGCCTAGTGTAACATCATTATCTATGTAATCTTTAAATCTTTCGTAGAACCTCGCATCAGCATAAACGACATCTTCATTTTTGTGTAAAATAAGACAAAATTCTGTATTATGATTTAGTGCATTTGCAAATATTGCATTTTGAAATTCTATGATATTAAGCAAGTATCTGTAATGTTTTACATTATATACTATAAAGAGAGTCACTAGAGTGCTAACCAATAAATTAATCTCTATATTAGTGTGCTGATCATATATATCAAAAAAGTAGAGTACTGATATTGCTATTGAAGGTAAGAACATAATAACTGCCATAATGATAACTGACATTCCATGGTTCCTCAATATGAAGTCAACCCTGTTCTCTTTCTTGCTATCTATGTATCTTTTACTCATTGTGCATATAAAAGTATTTCATTATATTTGTTTAATTATTATAGATTTATTAACATCTTTGATAGGTAGTTATCATTTAAATCTCTTGAAATTGGTACTAGTGGCAAAATATTATGAAAGAACAAAAAATACAAGCTTTCGAATGGTTCCGTGCACTAAGAGACAGAGTTGTTGAGTCTTTCTTGTTAATTGAAGGGCAGTCACCCACAGATCCGAGAATCGAAAAGAGAAAATGGGATCGTCCAGGTGGAGGAGGTGGGGAATCTACAATCATCTATGGTGACATCTTTGAAAAAGTTGGAGTAAACGTTTCAAAGGTATATGGAAAATTTGCAGATTCAGTTGTGAATGAAATTCCTGGCGCAAGTGAAAGTAATGGAGAGTTTTGGGCAAGTGGTATATCTTTAGTGTCTCACATGCAATCTCCCCTTGTTCCTGCAGCACATATGAACACAAGGTTGATATATACATCAAAACAGTGGTTCGGTGGGGGAATGGACTTTACTCCAACATATAAAAACGAGGGAGATTATAAGTACATTCATGAGTCAATCAAAACAACATGTGATAAATTTGACGCTGAATACTATCCAAAATTCAAGGAGCAGTGTGATAACTACTTTTTCTTACAACATAGAAAAGAGCCACGTGGTATTGGTGGAATCTTTTACGATAATCTTAATTCCGGTAGATGGGAAAATGACTTTGAGTTTACGAAAGCAGTAGGTGAAACCTTTTTGAAAATTTATTTACATATTGTACGTCAACATATGCGCAAGCCTTGGACAAAAGAACAACGAGAGACCCAATTAATAAAACGCGGTAGGTATGTAGAATTCAATCTGTTGTATGACCGTGGTACAAAGTTTGGTTTAATGACGGATGGTAATCCAGATGCAATTATGATGTCAATGCCACCTCTTGTTAAGTGGATGTAGAAAGCTGCTGGAAGTAAAGGGCTGCTATTAATACAAGATAAATCGTCATAGTTTAAAATTGCACAATGATAGTGAGTCTTTGTAGAAGAGTACAATCATGGACATAATAAACAATTTTTTAATTAGATCTGCTAGAAATAGTAACATAAAAATTGTTAAACTAGCTTTAAGCCTTCATAAGGTAACAAATAATCTTAGAAAAAACTCTTTTCGAAAGTCAATCCTTTAGCAATGCAGGATTATTTAGCATAAATACAGTCAAGTTTTAAACCGTACTTTAGAGTACGCAGTAAAAAATTTTGATTATGACGTAATGGAATTGCTTATTAACTCTGGCGCTAATGTTAATGCAATAGGCAACAATGATATTAGAAATATAAATTTATAAATATGTAAAGAGCTCTTACTTATGAGCAAGAGGCTATATCTGTACAAGCTAAGGAATACCTCAAAAACTATAGAGAAAAATGTTGTTTGATGCTTGGTAAATTAATAATGCATGGGTGCAATGCCTAAAAGTGACAAAGAAAGGGGAAATATATTGAAGATTTCGAAGAAAGAGAGATTTTGATAAATTTAAAAAAGTCGTGAAGTTGAAGCTCAAGGCTAACTCAGTTAGTAATGTGATACTACCTAAAAACCTGAGAACTTTTGAGTACAAGCCAAAGAGCACTGGCTATGATATTTTGCTTTTGAAATAGCCCATTTATGCTGAGGTATATAACTCTAAGGTTAGTAATTCATTAGAGAAGGATGATTATTTGAACGCATCAAGAGAGTCTATTTATGCTGAAGTATATGATCCATATAAAATCTACTGAAAATTTGTCACTGGAAGACAACGGTTATTTTAGTATATTAGGAGAACCTACTTATTGCATTGTAGATGATCTTTTAGAGCAAAAAAGCCTGCTAGCTTAAAACAGAAGGAGCTAGGACAGTTATCAGAACCTATTTATGCTGAAGTAGATTTGTTCAAAAAAGGGCGGAGAGAAAAGCAAGAGATGTAAAAACTAATTCAGAGACTTACCATGGGCTAGTGCAAGATAAAGTAAACAAATGGCAAGAGTGAATGAAACTAAACGAACAAAGCCCTGATAGACTAATAAATCAGCAACAGACTAGTAATCGAAGAATTGAGACTAGAGCTGTCTTTGATGTAAAAGAAATAAAACAAAAGTATGAAGGCGGGGATTCAGGTTATGATTCTAGCTATGAATCTGATACAAAAGTTGAACAATTAAGAATAAAACCTAAAACTCCTAACTCTAAAGTAAATTCGGTGAATATTGAATGTGGAATAGAAAAAGGTGTTTGTGCTTTAAAATAATTGAATTGACTTCGTACGCATAATTAATATAACTTAGTTAATTAACATTGACTCTTTCGTCTAGTGGTTAGGACATCACCCTTTCACGGTGGTAACACGGGTTCAAATCCCGTAAGAGTCATTCAAGGAGCTAAGTGTGGGTCAATCTTCAGCTTGCAAATGGTAGTCTTTCTGGTAGACTAACCTTCAATAGAAGTGTATTGTGCTATAGTAAAAAATACTACTCTAAGCAATGTAATAATACAAGCCACTGAAATGGGGGCAACATGTATTCAATTCATTTTAACGGAACATACAGTGGTAAAGAATATTAATCTGAATAGAGGAAAATTACAGGCAATCGAAACTGCAGAACAATGTTGCAGAATAAGTGTACCAGAGGTTTTGCCTCCTGTTAATTTCCATGATTTACCTGACTCTCGAATAGAAGTTTTGTCTTGTGTGATAAAGCAGGGTGGGGAAAATCTTCCAATGAAGTTCTAAAAAACAAAAAGAATGTTGCTATTATTGTTGATCATGAAGATGGTTTTTCACATGATGAACTTAACCTTGCTGATAAATTTTATTAGAAATTAAGTTTAGGAAAAAGAATTTTAATAGTAGACACTGCCATAGTTGCTGTACCAGCTTTCGCCGGTGCGAGTTATAAAATTGCATTGAGCAATAGTTAATAGATTTATAGAAAAAGCCACTGAGTTTTGATTTATCTCCTTGAACTCTTCTTTAGTGACAAAGTATCTAGCAGGTGAATTTATGGTCCCTCAATTTTCTAAAGCATTTTTTTTACTCTGAGATTTTTTAAGAATGGAAAAGATGGTTGATATATTAATATATTTTCTTTAGTACTGTGCTTTTCTTTTTAAAAGTACTAATCTTTTTTCTACCATACTTAATTTTTAGTGCACTTGGCCTTCTAGAAACCTTTTTACTGCTACGTTTCTTAAACTGCACATTACAACCAAAATTTAGCTCTCCTTTTTTATCTGTCAGTGCAGGCAGCCTTTTTTTATCCTGAGATGTAATAAAGGATAGTGTGTACCCTTCAGCTCCAGCGCGTGCAGTTCTACCTGTGCGGTGAATATAGTCGGCTTGCGATTCCGGTGCATCGTAATTGATAACATGTTGGATATGAGGAATATCAAGACCTCGAGAAGCAACATTTGTTGCAACCATAATTTGATTGTGACCACGACGAAAAGAATTAATAACCCTCTCGCGCTTGCACTGCTTCAAGTCACCATGAATTGCCAAAGCACTATGGTTATCCTTGCGTAATTTGTAAGCTAGTTGATCTGCTCTTTGCTTTGTCCTAACAAAAACAATGATCGATCCTTTACGCTGATATAATTGTGTAACAAGCTTTCCATACTTTTCTGACTCTGATGCATAAATAATTTCTTGCTTGATTTTTACAGAAGTTGTTGCTTCATTCTCAACAGAAACACGTGCTGGCTGGTTCGAGTACTTCTCAGCAAGCTTAACTATATCACCAGGAAGAGTTGCAGAAAACATAAGGGTTTGCCGCATTTTTGGGAGATATTTCATAATCCCTTCAATTTGAATTCCAAAACCCATATCAAACATACGATCCGCTTCATCAAGTACAAGAGTACTGACATTGCTAGTAATCAAAGTTTTACGCTCAATATGATCTATAATACGGCCAGGAGTACCTATTACAATTCGTGGCCTTCTCTGAAGCTGATTTAGCTGCCTGAAAATGGGCTCACCACCAATCAATAAGACGATCTTTAGCACGGAGTTTTTAAACAAAAGCTTCCCTATTTCATTTGTTACCTGCTGCGCAAGCTCTCTGGTTGGTACAATAACCAAAGCTGTACTAGCGTTAGGCTCACCTAATAACTTAGCAATTAATGGAATAGCAAACGCCAAAGTTTTTCCAGTTCCCGTTTGGGCAGATCCAAGAATATCTTTACCCTTTAGAGCTAGGGGAATTGCCTGTGCTTGAACTGGAGTTGGAACAAAAAAACTATTTTTATCTAGAGCTTGCCCAAGCAATAGTGGAAGACCCATTTCGTAAAAGCTGTTCACAATATACCAGCTTTACTAAAAACTTTTATCATCAAAATGCGAATTAATCTTCTAATAACTTCAAATTTATTGCAAATTTTTTTCCTTCTCCATTCCTACCACGCTCCTCTTTGAGCTCATAGCTTACTCTTTCTCCTTTTATTCCCTTTTCCTTGTTTTCTCCTCTGAGTGAATCAGGTCTTATTCCTGAACGTTCTAGCGTACTGATATGTACAAAAATATCATTGCCATTAGCTTCTGGCTTAATAAAGCCATAACCTTTTTCAGCATTAAACCACTTTATATTACCGAATTCCATTGAAACAACTCCTAAAATTATTAACTAACACTACTAATGTGGTGAAAAACTTTGAAATTAAAATTGAAGATGCTTGAAGCTCAGTTATTGAAACTAAACTTCCATATTCCATAGTCTATCCTTAACATTATATGACCATAATACATAATTGTTATACTTGATGCAACTAAATTTTCTAATTGTTAAGCGAGCCTGCAACTGTCATTTCACTAACTTTAATCGTTGGTGAATTAAATTGCCCACAGAAGGTTAAATCGTCCGCAACGACTAAGTTGCTAAACATGTCTTTTAAATTGCTGGCAACAGTAATCTCGTGTATTGGATACGTTATTTTACCGTTTTCTATAAAAAATCCTGATGCACCTTGACTATAATCACCATTAATTAAATTAACACCAAAACTAAATAAATCAGTTATATATACTCCCTCTTTCACTTCCCCAATTAATTCTTTAAGTGATATATTACCATTTTCGATGTAGAAGTTACTAGCTGCAGGAATGATTGCAGCATTACTCGTACGAGTTGCATTTCCAGTTGTTTCCAAGTTTAACTTTTTAGCCGAGTATAGATCCAGAATCCAATTTTGTAGTACTCCGTTTTTTACAAACGTATTTTTCCTGCTAATTATTCCTTCTCCATCAAATGGTCTTGATTCTATGCCCCTTGGTAATAATGGGTCATCAATAATGTTGATTCTATTGTTGAAAACATGAGTATTTAAACTATTTCTCAAGAAAGAGCTGTCATTTGCAATGCTGCTAGCATTTATAGCAGAAGCAAAACTTCTTACTAGCTCTTTTGCTGCTCTTTTTTCAAAAATAACTGGAAATTTACCAGTTTTAATTGTGCGTGAATTCAATTGATCAATTGCCCTTTTTGCTGCTTCTTTCCCTATTAACTCTGGCGATTTTAAATCGCCAAAGTTACATGCTATATCGTAGTCATAGCCAATCTTCATCTCATTTCCCTCTCCAGCGACAACAGAAACCTGATTAGCAAAAGTTGATTTACTAAATGAGCCGATAAAACCAGAAACAGTAGATAATACTGTATTTACTAAAACATGTGAAGAAGAGGCTCCTTCAGAATTAATAATATTTTTATGCGCAAGAGCTGAGTTTTCTGCAACTTCGACAATTTCTTTTAGATTATCAATAGTTACAACATTATTATCTAAGATACCTAAACCTGTAGAGTAGGTACAATTATCTCTATCTATAGCAAAATTAATGTAAGGGTCCTCTTGTGCATTCTTTGCCATTTCTACTACTTTGCTTACCATGTCACTAAGATTATTTAAATCGTTTGTAGAAATATACGCAGCTTTGGTTTTACCTGCTATGGCTCTAATTCCTATAGTGCAATTTTTAGATTGTGATATTTGTTCAATTTTTGATAGACGTTGAGAAACGAAGATTTTGTTAGTTTCATATATTGCAACCTCTGCGTCTTGGTTTTGCTTTTTTATTAGTTTAATTATGTCTGCTGCGATATTTAATATATTCATTTTTATCCCTGGGGTTTCTATAAAGATCCTGCACCACCTATCACTTCGATCAAGTCAGTCGTAATCGCTGCTTGACGAGAACAATTGTAAAGCAATGCCAACTTATTCAGCATTTCCTTAGTGTTTCTATTCGCCAATTCCATAGCAACCATTCTAGCACTATTCTCACTCGCTGCACTTTCAAGTAAAGCAGAGTAAAGGGCAGTTACAACATAATTTTGAATCAAAGATCGTAAAATAAATTCAGTATTTTGTGGTTCATATTTATAGCTGTAATCTATTGTTGAATTGGTCAGAGAGTCATCAATCAAAGATGAGCTTTTACTCCATGGTTTTATCGTTTCCAATATTGGCTTCTGTGTGAAGGTATTGTAAAATTTATTATAAAAAACTTTAATCTTATCATATTTACTGAGATCCATACTACCAACTAAAGCTTCTACACGCTTTAGCGTGATCCCCTTACTGTTTTCAATTTTTAAAATGCTTTTAGAGTCGAATCTATTTTTACCTATATCAAAAGCTTTTTTACCAAGAAATACAATATCTACTCTTTTGCTACTCGCAATCAATTTATTTACATGCTCTTGGCTAGATTTTGCAATAGAGGAATTAAAACTGCCGCACAAGCCACGATCAGATGCAATGATAAACACTAGATAAGAATCGTTATCGCCAGTGGTGAAGATTTTTGCCAGTAATTCCTGGTCAGCGGATGACATTATTGAAGAAATAATGTCATGCAGCTTGGATATATACAGTTTTGAATTTGATAACTTTTTTTGGCTCTGTAATAACTTTGCTGCAGAAACCATTTGCATTATCTTCGTAGTTTTCTGTACAGACCTGATGTTCTTAATTCTTAAGGATAATTCCTTTAAGCTCTTCATTTTATATACAACTCTGATTTATTAAAAGTATATAATTATTCATGTCAAAAAGCAAGTTGTTTTGATGTGAGGAGATATAGGGCTTTCATATTTCTCTTTATTTTTTAGTAAGGCCTAACAGTTGCTGGTATACTGTTAGAAGAATAGTGTCATCCCAGCGTCCCTTTTCTGTCATCTAAGTACCCCGATACTTGGATCCAACATGCTGGAATGGTAATCTCTCATCATACTTCGCGGTATTTTTAGATCCTGCTGCAAGGTAACGGTAGTTATAAATTATTAAGAAATTTAATAAATAAAAAAAAGCAAAGGATATACCGTAGTAGGTGGTGTTTACTCTCTAATCCTGCGATTGACATATTATACTGTCTTAAACGCTTTATAAGCGAGTTTCAGCTTATATAGGTAAAAACCTAGAAATGTTATGAAGATGTAAGGTGCATATAGTGTAAAAAATTAAACGTAAGACGTCAATTATGTAATACTTTGTCATTTTAATCTGCACAGATTGAAGATAACTAAATACCTTTAGTGCTATGGGGGCTGGTGAGATTTGTTAAGTAGTTTTTTGTATTTTTAGTACACACTGTGCTTAAACATTAGGTTAAAAAGTTAAGATGAAATATAAAAACGTGAGTTTTGTTTTGACTTGTTGTGCTAATTTTGCAGAATATTAAGATTATCATTTGAATCAAATACATGACAAAAGGGGATTGGGAAGCGGTAATTGGGCTTGAGGTGCACGCTCAAGTTTCTTCTAAGACAAAGCTATTTTCTAGCTCATCGACTGAGTTTGGTGCTGAACACAACACTCAAGTTTCTCTGGTTGATGCAGCAATGCCAGGTACACTACCAATACTGAACTACTACTCTATAGAACAGACAATACGCACTGGTCTTGCACTTTCTGCGGAGATTAACAAGAGTTCTTACTTTGATCGGAAAAATTATTTTTACCCTGATTTACCGCAAGGTTATCAAATAACTCAGTTTTTTGAGCCAATAGTTAAAAATGGTAGAATATTTATCAATAATAATGAAAAAGAAATAAGGATCGCGAGAATTCATCTAGAGCAAGATGCAGGAAAAAGCGTTCATGAAGAGAGCAAAACTTATGTAGATTTAAATCGTGCAGGGGTTGCTTTAATGGAAATTGTCTCGGAGCCTGATCTTCGTTCACCTGAGGAAGCTGCGGAATTCATGAAAAAGTTGAGGCAGATTTTGCGTTACATTGGCTCGTGCGATGGTGATATGGAAAAGGGGTCGCTTCGTTGTGATGTAAATGTTTCTGTTCGCCCAAAAGGCAGTAGTACATTCGGCACCCGCTGCGAGATAAAAAACCTAAACTCAATATGTTATATTGTGCAAGCTATAGATTATGAAATACAAAGGCAAATTGAAATCTTGGAAAGTGGCGAGAAAATAAGTCAAGATACCTTGTTGTTTGATGTTTCTTTAGGAAAAACAAAAGTAGTGCGAAACAAAGAGGATGCGAGTGATTATAGGTATTTTCCTGAACCTGATTTACTGCCTGTTGAGATAAGCCAGGATGAAATCGATTCTATTAGATCATCTTTGCCAGAGTTGCCAGATCAAAAAAAGCTACGATACATTAGAGAATTAAGTATCAACAAATACGATGCTGATGTCATCACTTCTGATAAGGCAATTGCTAACTATTTTGAGGAATTGATAAAAAAGCACGATTCAAAACTTGCTGTTACTTGGCTAACTGTAGAGCTTTTCGGTCATTTGAATAAAGCAGGTATTGATATTGTGAGCTCCCCAGTTAAAGCAAATGCCTTATCCGAACTCTTGGATTTTATCGTTGATGGAACGATCTCTGCTAAGCTTGGCAAGCAAGTTTTGGATATTATGTTTGAAACTGGCAAGCCAGCATCTTTGATCATAAAAGAGCAGGACCTGAAGCAAATAACCGATAAAGGTCAAATATCAGAAATTATCGACAAAATCATCAATGACAACCAAGATAAGGTTCAAGAATACAAAAATGGTAAAACAAAACTATACGGATTCTTTGTTGGCGAAGTCATGAAATTTACCAAAGGAAAAGCTAGCCCTGATGTCGTGAACTTGGTTTTGAGTGAAAAATTGAGCAGTTAGTTGCACCTTTTTATTTGCATTGGCAGTACATCTTATAGATATTCTCAGATCTATACTATGGTATATGCGTTTCATGACATATAGATTTATTACTTTTTTACCATTTATAGGTACTATTTGTAAAATAGTGTGAGGTTGGGGAGTACCTGAAAAATTATCCTACTCAGTGGTTAAACATATCTTTTCTAATATTATGTATCAAGCGAGATAGCTAATGCTGTTTCCTAGACGTGCAGTAGATAGAGAGTATTCTTTTTTCCTATTCGCAGAGGAAAAGTTAGCTAAGGGCTTCAATAATATTGTTCTTCGTTATGAACAAGACGGAAGAATAGCACATAAGCTCATACAAATCAAGCACAGAAAGGATAGGAACAAAAAGATCAGAATAGGTGAATTACTAGCGCAGGGAAAGGGTGGTACGTTTGGTTTAGTGAAACTATCTCATTGCTTATTTAAAGATCAGAAGTAAATGGAGAATTTGGGGGTGAAATAGAAGATTTTGTCATTATTACAACACTAATTTTGTTCCACGGATTTAGATTACTGTGTCCAGTAAGAAAGCTGAGAATAATGTCAAGTGGGAAGAATAAAGGAAAGGAAATTTCAGTTATAAGAGTAGATGCACAAAATGAGCTTCTGGATGTAGATAGTGGTGTAAGATATAAATTTGATAGTAGTATTAATCTCATACTTGCAGAAAATAAGGGTTTTATAAAGTGTAAGGTGGGTAGAGAAATCAGCAATAAGGAAATAGAAGGCTTTTAAAATAGATTAGTATTTGCAGTCGATTTGCCAAGCGGAACTGAGCTGAGTGAGATTATTATAAGGGTGAGCTGAGCAAGGAGTTCAGCAATGCTGATGCTAAGCACTTTTGCAGCGGGTTATCAGGAAGAAGTACTGACTTTGATGGAAAAAGAAAAAGAAGAGTTTCTATCACACGAGCAAGCAAAAGCTCTTCTTGAAAAAATAAGAGGAGAAGTCTTAAGAACACCTATTTGGCATAATGTAATGAATTAAATGCTGTGCGTTGTGGATTTCAAAAAAGTGCGAAGCAGGTGGTTGTTATTAAAGATCCAAGTGGGGTAGATAAAACTGAATTTGTCAAGAAATATGCTCACAACTATAAGGAATGTTACGATGGCAATGTTATATTTATAGATTCTAAGGATCCTAAAAGGATAAAAGAGTCTTTCTTGGATCTAGCTAGAGATAAAAGACTAGGATTTTCTGCTACAGATGAACGTAGAAGCACAAAGGCGATAAAAAATGTTGTTGAAAAGATATATACTTTTTTTATAGGAAGAATGAGCCTGTTTGTTTTTGGTAATGCTAGAGAATAAAGGATATTAGTAAATTTTACCACCTTTTTGTGTTCACAGCGTCCTAATTGGAGAAAGCCTTATGTTTTCATTACTTCCTGCAGTGAAAAGTGGAAAATAGTAAAACAGCAGAAGAGATAGAGGAAATATGGTTAGATAAATTCGAGGAAACAGAGGTTTTATAATTTGTTGAGAGAGTCCTAGATGTAGAGAGTGACTTTTGCGATGGGAGAGAAAAAAGATTAAACTAGAAAAGTCTTTTCCATTAGCTTTGGGACTAACGGTTGCATATATTTAAAATGAAGATGAGCAGCCCGAATTAAAGAAGTTCAGTGGTTATTTTGAAAAATATAAGCAGCAAAGAAAGAAGTCATTTGAAGAAACAGAAATGGTTGTTTGCAAGAAGAAGAAATTACAAAAGTGACATTAATCATATCCGGGAAGTTAACAATATGGAATATTACACGTAATAAGATAGAGAGCAACAGAGGACATGGAAAGTAAACTACAGAAGTTTGTGATATCATGGCTTATTTTGCTCATGATAAGGTTTATATAGAAGAAATTTTTCCAGATTAATGGTAGATGATAAAGAAAAGCTATGGGGGTGCTGTTGGGCTACTTGATAAAATACTAAATGATTGATTTTTAGAAGCGGGAGTGGCAAATATTCACGAGCTAGTGCAGGGGATAACTAGATTAGAACTACAAAAGGCAGGCAAAGAAGAAAATTTTTAAGAAGAGCTCTAGAATTGATAAATAATGGTAGAATAGTAAACAGTACAAGCCATGTTACATCTGTTTAGGGATATGCAAGCGACCATAATAGGCTGATTGGTGTTTTTTACTTTAACTCATCTTGTATACATAGAGAATCGGTTTTTATGTGAAGAAAAGCACTCCTTTACACTTGCTTGCTGAAAGTGATGACTGTAAAAGCAATAAGGCTATACTAACCCATATAGAGAGGCGTTACCCGGGTAAAATAGGAAAAATTGTTAATGCTGAGAACAATTGTGGTCAAACACCATTACGCATCTCTGCTGGAAATGGAAAATTGAATATGGTAGAATGGTTGGTTAGCAAAGGTGCTCATGTTAATGCTAAAAGAAGTCTGGAGTCCACTGCAAATGGCTACTGGTAATGAAGAGTTAGGTATTATTAAGTACCTACTTGACAAAGGCGCTGGGATTGACACAAAAATAAATATGGTTGCACTGCTTTGCATGAGGCTGCTCATAGCAGGAAACTGAATGTTGTGAAATATTTGGTGAACAACGGTGCTAACATCAACGATAATGCTGTGGAACTATTTCCTATGGTACTCTGTTACATTTTGTAATATATAGTAAAAAACCAGATATAGTAATAAAGTACCGGTCAGTAAGGGTGCTGACATTAATGCTCAAAATAAATATGGCTGAACTCCACTGTATTATGCTGTTGAGAGTAGAAAACTGAAGATAGTAGAGTGCTCTTATTAGCAAATGCGTTGGTATTAGCATAAAGAATAGGTATAATGGTACTCCATTGCATGTTGCTGCTTATAGTGGAAGTTAGATATGGTTCAATATCTTATCAGCAGAGGTGCTGGATTGGCCGCTTAAAATAAATATGGTAGTACTTTATTACACTCTGCTGCTCAAAATAATAACGTGGATACAATAGAATACTTTGTTGAAAAGAGTGCTGACGTTAATGTTAAAAACAAAAAGGGCAGTACTCCTTTACACATAGCTGCATTATGTGGAAGCTTTAGAATAATGGAATGCCCTGATCAACAAAGGTGCTGATGCTAGAGACAGAGGTAATCAGACTCCATTACACTTTGCTATTGAGAGTGAAAAACTAAAAGTAGTAAAATGTTTTATAGAAAAAGGTACTAATGTAAAAGACAAGTGCAACAAAACTTCGCTACATCGTACTACCAGAAATGGAAACATCGAAGTAACAAAATATCTCATTAAAAAAGGTGCCGATGTTAATGCTAAGGATAAGGATGGTAACGCTCCATTGCACTAGGCTGTTATAAGATAGAGGATTGACATAGCAAAAATACTACTAAAACACAACGTAGACGTTAACGCTAAAAGTAATGAAGGTAGGACAATATTGTATTATGCTGCTGAATGCAATAACCAAGAACTTGTGTAGTTGCTTTTAGCTCATGATGCAGTTTCTGTAACTACTGAAAGTATTTGATATAGCTTGAGAGGATTTGTCTTGACATTATATATGATGTCCTTTACAATTAAAGTTAACAGTGAAAGTGTATATTTGTTATGTTTGCGGTGATTGAAACAGGTGGAAAGCAGTATTTAGTAAAAGAAGGTAGTGTAATAAAAGTAGAAAAATTAGAAGCTGAGGAAGGAAAGGAGGTAGAGATCGATAAGGCAGTTTGCCTTTCAGACAACGGTTTATCTTATTTAACTGATGCTACTGTTAAGGCTGAAGTGCTTGAGCAATGCAGAGGAGAGAAAATTATAATTTTTAAAAAGAAGAGAAGAAAAAATTACCGTAGGAAAACTGGTCATAGGCAGTATATAACTGTTCTTCGTATCAATGAAATTAATCTTCAAAAATAATGGGTAAGATATGGCAACTAAAAAATCAGGTGGTGGCTCCTGTAATGGTAGAGATTCCGCAGGTCGTAGGTTAGGAATAAAAAAGAACGGAAAAGTTATTCCTGGTAACATAATTGTCCGTCAAAGGGGTACAAAGTTTCATCCTGGAAAAAATGTTGGTATGGGTAAAGATCATACAATTTTTGCTAAAGTGGAAGGCTGGATTAGGTTTAGAAAGTCAGTAAATAAAAAGACTTTTATTGATATTGTACCTGTAGATAATGTATAAGCTTCAGCTTGAATAAATCAGGGGTCTGTAGCTCAGGTGGTTAGAGCACACGTCTGATAAGCGTGAGGTCGGAAGTTCAACTCTTCCCAGGCCCACCATTTGATGGTTGCTAGCTAGATTTTTTATAATAACTTTTATTATATAAGCAAATCTGAAGCATGAGTTTACGTAAAAATTTAATAACCAGTGAGTCGGTTGCAGCTGGTCATCCAGATAAAGTAGCGGATCAAATTTCGGATGCAATACTTGATGAATACCTTTTAACTGATCCTTTTTCACGAACTGCGATAGAGACTTTAGTTACCAAAGATAATGTTATTATAGCCGGGGAAGTATTTGGGCCTAACGTTGCAAATAGCACAATTGAAAATGTTGTAAGGAATACAATAAAAGATATTGGTTACGAGCACGATGGTTTCCACTGGGGAAAAGTCGAAGTAAATGTATTACTGCATGAACAATCAAACGACATTGCTATAGGGGTGGATCAAGGCGCTGGAGATCAGGGCATAATGTATGGCTATGCAACAATAGAAACAGAAAGCCTTATGCCAGCACCCATTTTTTATGCGCACTCTATTCTGAAAAACGTCATGAGTGTGGTTAAGGAAGCAAAACTTGGTCCGGATGCAAAGTCGCAAATTACTTTGGCGTATGAGAGTAATCTTCCAGTACGTGCTGAAAGTATTGTCGTTTCAATACAGCATCCTGAAGATCTGGATCAATTAAAAGTAAAAGAAATAATTTACCCTTACGTAGTTTCGTCTTTACCTAAAGGGTGGATGTGTACCGAGGAAAATTTCTTTGTCAATCCAACTGGTAGGTTTGTTATCGGTGGACCGGTTAGTGATTGTGGATTAACCGGACGAAAGATTATGGTTGATACTTATGGAGGTTATATTCCACATGGTGGGGGAGCATTTTCTGGAAAAGATGCAACAAAGGTTGATAGATCTGCAGCTTATATGGCAAGATACCTTGCTAAAAATATTGTTTTTGCAAATTTAGCCAAGCGCTGTCTTGTGCAGCTCTCTTATGCAATTGGTGTGTCAAAGCCTACCTCATTTTACATTGATACATTTGGTACAAATACGGTAGATGAAGAAAGAATTAAAAAGCTTATTGAGAGTAATATAGATTTGTCAACCAGGGGTATTATTAAACATTTATCACTTAGTCGTCCTATATATAAACGTACAGCCTGTTATGGACACTTTGGTAAAGAATCAGGAGAGGATGATGGATTTTCTTGGGAAAACTTGAACTTATCTCTTGATCTTTCTAGAGAATTTAGTGTGCAAAGTAATAGGAAAATTTCTTTAGATTGCTAAAATTTTTAATTTATAGTTCAATACTAGTATGCTAACTTATTATTAAAGTGAAATTAGCTTTTCATAATAATTATACTACATTAATAGCAATTTTTATATTTATGAAGCTCACAAAATGTATAACAGAACAGGAAGGAGAATTCTACGATATAGCTATAAGAGAATCATCTGGTCTTATTGAAAAGGTAGAGAACATCCTTTTAATATTGAATTAATGAACAGTACGCTAGATTATGAAAAGTTTAAATTTTATCTTCAGCAGGGTTTTTTATATGTAACAGATTATACTTGAGTTTTACTGGTTATTGCAGCTAAAGCTAATAATATTGAAATAATGGATAAATTAACTGATATAGCTATTGGAACATTTGCTACACGAGATTATTATAAGGAACATTTGCAGATTGTGATTTATCCGACAACCACAAAAAGTCAAAATCTTGTTCTGCCCTTACTGAATTCTTCATGTACGTTACATATCATAATTTTATTGCCGAAGGTTTAGCAGCATCTTACCCATGCTTCTGTATATATCAAATAGTTGTTCATTACATTGTGAGAGGTAACACCACTACTGGTAATAAATATCAGAAGCGGATAGATTTTTTTAACACTAACATGGCAAGTAGTATGATTGACGATGTAACTGAAGTTATGAACAATCTATATAAGAAATCCGGCAATGATGAACGAAAGAATATATAGGAGTTCTTTCGTAATGGATTAAAACTTTAGCTGGTATTCTAGGATGAGATGTATTATTCTAGTATCTCATAATGGGGAAATGTTGGAGTGAATTATCTATATTAACTTAATCTTGTTGTACTGTAATATTTAGTGATATAATTAGGAGCTGTTGTGGGTCAAACCCCTTAAGGGATATAATACAGATCATCCTTTTAATGTTGGGCTGATGAATAATATTTTAAACATAGAGAGTTTTAAGTTCTGTATTCAATAGGATGCATTATTTTTAGGTGATTATGTTCTTACCATATTAATTATCGCATTTAGGATAGAAAGCTATGATACATAGTCCTGCTTGCTAGGATAGCACAGTGGTCAATAGCTGCTAACAGGTTTCTATGTAGTCCTGTTTTGCTATATATAGTATAAAGAGTAAGAAAAATCTTCTGTATGTTTCGAATTTACCAATTTTCTTTTATCTATCTCATATAGTAATGCCTATGAAACTATAACAGTTTTATATTCTTGTATGTTTGTATGTAAGACTGTCATTGATAGTATGAAAGGTGAATTCAGGAAAAATAACAGATAAAAGACTGGTTTGTTTTTGTAGCAGTAATTTAATGGCATATGAATGCACTGCTTTAGAGAATATTGTTGATGAATATTGCAAAAAGGTAGGAGGAAATGAGAGGAGCAGAATACTTGAGTTATTTAGGGTAAGTGCAAAATTTAAATTAAACTTTTGGGACAGCACATATAGTTTTCCAAAATTAGATCAAGTTTCTAAGAAATGTTGACAATTTTAATCTAATTTGTATGCTTAATACATGTTTTTGAAGATGGTGTATGAAAAGTAAAGAACATGATTTTCATTTAGTGGATTCAAGTCCTTGGCCAATTGCCATGTCAGCGGCAATTCTTATTCTTGTGTTTGGATTAGTTGGCACGCTCCATAAACAGGTTTCTGGGATATTTGGCTTAATTTTAGGAACCTCTGCAGTATCAGGGGTGTTGTTTTATTGGTGGAGAGATGTAGTGAAAGAAGCCACTTATGATAAGTGCCATACTGCAATTGTCAAGCATGGACTCAAGTTTGCAATGTACTTATTTATCCTTTCAGAAGTTGTATTTTTTATAGTGTTCTTTTGTTCGTTCTTTAAAGCCTGGCTTGATCCGGTTTTTTTATTTGAAACGTTTTCTCCTACGAAAAGAGTTAAATGGCCTCCTGAGGGAATTTTACTGCCTGATCCATGGTCGCTACCATTCATGAATACATTAGTATTATTGCTCTCTGGTACAACTATTACCTGGGCACATCACTCTTTATTTAAAGATGATAAAAGAAGCATGATTAAAATGCTGTACATAACTATATTACTTGGAGTGTTTTTTGTAATAGTACAGGCAATAGAGTATCATGAAACGAGTTTCTCTTTACAAGAAGCAGGAATCTATGCATCCAATTTTTATATGATTACCGGTTTTCACTGTGCGCACGTTATAATAGGAATAATATTCTTGTCAGTGTGTTTATTCAGAGCGCGGAAAGATCAACTTACACCTCAGGATCATTTATGCTTTGAATTCGCTTCTTGGTATTGGCACTTTGTAGATATAGTCTGGATATTTTTGTTTGTATTTGTTTATTGGCTAAGTGTTTTTTAAGTGATGAGAATAATAGGTCTCGATCCGGGAATGAGTAAAACCGGGTGGGCTATTATTGATCTGGATGAAAGAAGCAATATCGAATTTCTAGGAAGTGGCACTATATCAACTGGTAATAAGCTCGGTATGGGTGAACGCTTGCATGTAATTTTTGAACAATTAAAGAAGGTAATTTCTCTGTATTCTCCGAGTGAAGCTGCGATAGAAAAAATTTTTGTTAATAAGAATCCAAAATCTTCGCTAACTTTAGGATATGCGAGAGGGATTGTAATTTTAGCATTAGAAATAACAGAGTTAACTATGAGTGAATATGATACAAACTATGTAAAAAAAAGCATCACCGGAAATGGCCATGCTGATAAGGATCAGGTTATATTCATGGTGAAACAGATAATTAAAAATTTAAATATAAAATGTCACCATGCTGCTGATGCTCTCGCTGTAGCGATTTGTCACGTTTATACAAAAAGTTCTTATTTTGTCAGGTAGTTTTATTATTCAATTGTGCGTTTTAAATTCAACAGCTCAAGAAAAACTATTTAATTACATTTATCTTATCTAACGTCCGTTGTAAAATAATACATGCGGAAATTTTATCATCTATTCTTTTTGATTTTGTGGTTGATACTCCGGTAATCTTTAGTGTATGAGCTGCGGTAGACGTTGACAAGCTTTCATCTTGTAAGTATGTACTTACCTTACATTTTTTTATCATTTTGTTTGCGAATTTGATTATGGTTTTACACCATTCACTTTTTTGTCCATCTATTTCCAGTGGTAACCCGATTACTATTGATCCAGCTTCATTTTCTTTGAATCTTCTGTTTAGATAACCTAAATCTTTGCTTATATTTTTTCTGTAGTATACGCTATGTGCTGTAGCTATGAGCTGAGTTTTATCACTGAACGCTATGCCTATTTGCTTCTCTCCCATGTCAAGACACATTATGCATTTGTCTTTTGGAATAGACTTTAGAAATTCATAAGGATCTCTATATAGCATCTATTGGCATGACAAACATTCACCATAATCAATATCTGTTCTTTGCTGGAACATTTCACTTGTTTTGAATATGTCATGAGAAACTTTGTCAGCTCTCTGCATTGACTGTGATCGACAATAGTATAAACTCTTTAAACCTTTTTTCCAAGCGAGCATGTGTATTTTGTGCAAGTAACGTTTATGTACATTAGCAGGTAAAAACAAGTTTACTGATTGAGATTGACAAATATATGGGGTTCTATCACTTGCGTGTTCTATAATCCATCTTTGATCAAGTTCATATGCTGTTTTAAATGTTAATTTTTCATGCTTGTTAAGGAAATCTAAGTGCTGCACAGAACCTTCATTTGTCGAAATCGAAGACCATATTTTATCATTGTTTTGATTTTTTTCTGCTAATAGTTTTTGCAAGAATTTATTTCGCACTACAAATGAACCTGTTAGTGTCTTTTGTGTAAATACGTTTGCTGCATATGGTTCGATTCCAGGGGAAGTATTACCTGCAATAATAGAAATTGAGGCAGTTGGGGCGATAGCAAGTTTATGTGTAAATCTTTCCATTAGATTGATTTCTTTAGCATCAAGACATGCTCCCTTTTCTTCTGCTAATTTTTTAGAGACCATATCTGCTTGCTTGCGTAAATACTTAAATATTTTTTTATTCCACTGTTGTGCTGTTACTGACTCGAAAGGAACCATTTTACTTTGCAAAAATGAGTGAAAGCCCATCACACCAAGACCAATACTACGCTCTCTCATTGCAGAATACTTTGCTCGCTGTATTTCGTCTGGTGCTTTGTTTATAAAGTCTTCTAGTACGTTATCAAGAAAACGCATTATATCTTCTACGAAGAGTTCATTGTATCTCCATTCTTTATAGTATTCAAGATTTATTGATGATAGACAACACACAGCAGTACGCAGTTTGTTTAAGTGGTCGTAGCCTGTAGTTAAAGTAATTTCACTGCACAGGTTTGACATTTTGATATCTAAATTGAGTCTTTTGTAAGACTCTGGCTTATTGTTATTTATTGCATCGAGAAAGATAATGTAAGGTTCTCCAGTCTCAATTCTCGCTGTTAGTGTTTTAATCCATATATCACGTGCTTTGACGGTTGAGATAACTTTGTTGTTATAAGGGCTGATTAAATTCCATTCTAGATCGCTTTCAACAGCTTGCATGAATCTGTCATCTACTATCACAGCATGGTGTATATTTAATGCTTTGCGATTTGGATCTCCTCCTGTTGGCTTGCGTATATCCAGAAACTCTTCTATTTCTGGATGGGATACAGGAAGATAAACTGCTGAGCTTCCTCTTCTTAAGGACCCTTGACTAATTGCAAGTGTTAGAGCATTTTGCACCACAATAAATGGTACGATTCCTGATGTTTTACCACTGCCTTTTACACTTTCGCCAATTGAACGTAAATTTCCCCAGTAACTGCCTATTCCTCCTCCACGTGCGGCGAGCCAAACGTTTTCGTTCCATAAATCGACTATTCCCTGCAGACTGTCTTCGGTTTCATTAAGAAAGCAAGAGATAGGCAATCCTCTGTTAGTGCCACCATTGCTAAGTATTGGTGTTGAAGGCATGAACCACAAGTTGCTCATGTAATCATAAAGACGCTGTGCATGCTCTTTGTTATCAGAATAGTAGTTGGCAATGCGTATGAAGAGATCTTGATAACTTTCATTTTCTATTAAGTACCTGTCTGATAGAACTGCTTTCCCAAAATCGGTCAATTTGCCATTTTTTTCATGATTAATAATAATATTATTCATAAATTCCTCTTTGTTTTATCGTACATAGACACTGTTTTAGGCAATAGTAATGCTTTAAGTTAGGCTTTTCGGTTTTTTTGTGGATGCTGTAATGCAAATAAGATACCATCAATCTGACTTCCATATATTTTACAATAACTCATATAGCTTATTTGCATATTTATTTCTTTTGCAACATGTTGAACATAACTTTCTGAGTGACGAAAGTAATCTCCTTTATTTACGAAGTCAATACCTTTACCTTCCTTTCTTCTTATTAAACATATAATTGCCCCTTTTTTACTCGTAGATTTTTTTGCTAATTCCAGTTCTGCTTTAAAATCATGTAAATAATGTAGCACTTCAGCGAAAATAATGACATCATATAGGTGGTTTCTCTCTTGTTTAAGGAACTCTGTCATTTCCATATGTATTAATTCATTATAAACAGGTTTACCCTTTATAAAGCATCCTCTAGCAATATTTAGCATTCTGTTTGAAATGTCAATTCCTGTTATGTAATTTCCAGTATTGTGTATTTTTAAGAAATGACCGCATATTCCAGTTCCACAACCAAGATCAAGTATGTTGAGTTCAGAAGTGGAATCGTTAAGAATTTTTGTAATTACCGTGTGTACGAGTTCATGACCTCTATATTGTTTAGCGATTAACCAATGCTCGACAAAATGTTCGCCAGTGTAATCAAAATATTGTTTTATGATATTTTTAGGCAATTTTATAATAGGTGCTGGATTTATCATTTTTTTTATGTAATAAGACGCTTCTTCGTAATTGCTGTCTAGTTTTAGTGTCTTTGTTAAATAAGTGTAAGCTTTACTGGTATTTCCCATTGCAAAATGACACCTCCCGATATTGTACCAAATTATAGGTAAATTGGAATAAAACATGCCGATTAACCAAAATCGTAATTTTGCATCTGAGATGTTACCTTTATAGAAGTGATATAGACCGATTTCAATATTAGTGCTTAATAGATTTTTGGGTTTTTCAAAAAATGCTGTTGTTTCCTTATGGAGAGCGTTATATTTATTTACAGCGAATTGTTTAGCCTTCTTAAGGTTAAACATACCGATTAACTTACAAATAAAATTTAAAATAATACTTACGAAGGATAAGTTCCTTTTCATACCTTAAAAATACCCTTAATGTTCACTATCATTTTTGAGCAGAATCGATTTTTAAAGCATTTTATATTACAAAATATTTTTTTCATTAATTTCCATTGTATATAATTCTGCTTTATCACTTACTTAGGTTAAAAATTTTACCTACTTAGGATTACAGTATATTATCCTTGCCAACGTAAGTAAATATTTTGTATAAAAAAGCGTTGACATATTATTTATTGGTTTCTAATATGTAAGAAGTTAATTTAGTTTTTAGATGTTTGACAAGTTTTATGGTAGAGATTAATTTAATCTCAGTTCAATTTCAATAATATTTAACTCTGCATATTCTGCATATAGTCGAGTAAATAAATTATTAAGAGCACTTGATGGATGCCTTGGCGTCAAGAGGCGATGAAGGACGTGGCAGGCTGCGATAAGCTGCGGGGAATTGTCAACAGGTTTTGATCCGCAGATTTCCGAATGGGAAAACCCAACTAGTTAAGCTAGTTATTACATGTTAGATTAATATGTAAAGCGAACTTGGTGAACTGAAATATCTAAGTAGCCAAAGGAAAAGAAATCAACCGAGATTCTGTTAGTAGTGACGAGCGAAAGCGGGAAAGGCTAGTGGTTTAAGAATAAGAATTAGAATACTCTGGAAAGAGTAACCATAGAAGGTGATAGTCCTGTATAAGTAGAAAGTTTTTAAATCCTTGAGTAGAGCGGGACACGTGAAATCCTGTTTGAATATGGGGGGACCATCCTCCAAGCCTAAATACTCCTTGACGACCGATAGTGAACAAGTACCGTGAGGGAAAGGTGAAAAGAACCCCGGGAGGGGAGTGAAATAGAATCTGAAATCGAGTGCTTACAAACAGTTGGAGCTTTATGTTTTTACTATGGGAGCGATCTTGTAGCTAATTTACATTAGAGTGACAGCGTACCTTTTGCATAATGGGTCAGCGAGTTAATCTATGAAGCAAGCTTAAGCCGTTAGGTATAGGCATAGCGAAAGCGAGTCTGAATATGGCGTTTTAGTTTTATGGATTAGACCCGAAACCAAGTGATCTAGTCATGACCAGATTGAAGGTGTGGTAAAACACACTGGAGGATCGAACCAGTTAATGTTGCAACATTATTGGATGAGTTGTGACTAGGGGTGAAAGGCCAATCAAACTTGGAAATAGCTGGTTCTCCGCGAAATCTATTTAGGTAGAGCGTTGTATGTATGTTATTGGGGGTAGAGCACTTGATAGACTAGGGGGCTCACTGTCTTACCAAATCTAACTAAACTCCGAATACCAATAATTGATTATACAGCAGACACACTGCGGGTGCTAAGTCCGTGGTGGAAAGGGAAACAGCCCAGATTACTATCTAAGGTCCCAAAATTACAGCTAAGTGGGGAAGGAAGTAGAAAAACCATTACAGCTAGGAGGTTGGCTTGGAAGCAGCTATCCTTTAAAGAAAGCGTAACAGCTCACTTGTCTAAATAAGTTTTTCTGCGCTGAAAATGTACCGGGGCTAAAGCTGTATACCGAAGATGTGGGTACTTATTGATTGCAGTTAATAAGTGCGGTAGCGGAGCGTTCTGTAAATCTGTGAAGGCGGTTTGTAAAAACTGCTGGAGATATCAGAAGTGAGAATGCTGACATAAGTAGCGTAAAAGAGTGTGAAAAACACTCTCACCAAAAATCTAAGGGTTCCTACGTTAAGTTAATCTGCGTAGGGTTAGTCGGTTCCTAAGGCAAGTCCGTAAAGGAGTAGTCGATGGCAATCAGGTTAATATTCCTGAACCTCTTAAGTGTGACGGGTTTTGTATTTGTATAGGTCTTATTGGATTGACCTATGCTTAAAAGAAGCTCCAGGAAATAGCACTTATATTTATGAGGCCGTACCGTAAACCGACACTGGTGGATGAGTAGAGTATACTAAGGTGTTGAAAGAATGATGTTGAAGGAACTCGGCAAATTGTACCTGTAACTTCGGAAGAAGGGTAACCTGCTTTTAGGCAACTATAAGTAGGTGGCACAGAATAGGGAGTAGTGACTGTTTACTAAAAACACAGGGCTCTGCAAACACGTAAGTGGAAGTATAGGGTCTGACGCCTGCCCGGTGCTGGAAGGTTAATAAGAGGGGTGTAAGCTCTAAATTGAAGCCCCAGTAAACGGCGGCCGTAACACTGACGGTCCTAAGGTAGCGAAATTCCTTGTCGGGTAAGTTCCGACCCGCACGAATGGCGTAACAATTTCTCCACTGTCTCCAACATCAATTCAGCGAAATTGAATTCCCCGTGCAGATGCGGGGTACCCGCGGTTAGACGAAGAGACCCCGTGCACCTTTACTATAGCTTTACATTGCTATTAAAAATGTGATGTGCAGAATAGGTGGGAGACTTTGAAGTTATGGCGCTAGCTATAATGGAGTCAACCTTGAGATACCACCCTTTACACTTTTGATACCTAACTATGTTTCATTATCTGGAACTAGGACATTGTATGGTGGGTAGTTTGACTGGGGCGGTCGCCTCCTAAAAAGTAACGGAGGCGTGCGAAGGTAAGCTAGAGCTGGTCGGAAATCAGCTTGATAGTATAATGGCATAAGCTTGCCTGACTGCGAGGCTGACAAGCCAAGCAGAGACGAAAGTCGGTCATAGTGATCCGGTGATTCTGTATGGAAGGGTCATCGCTCAACGGATAAAAGGTACGCCGGGGATAACAGGCTGATGGTGTTCAAGAGTTCATATCGACGACACCGTTTGGCACCTCGATGTCGACTCATCACATCCTGGGGCTGAAGAAGGTCCCAAGGGTTCGGCTGTTCGCCGATTAAAGTGATACGTGAGTTGGGTTTAGAACGTCGTGAGACAGTTCGGTTTCTATCTGCCGTGGGTGAAGGAAATTTGAGAAGATCTGACTCTAGTACGAGAGGACCGAGATGGATATACCTCTGGTGTACCAGCTGTTATGCCAATAGCATTGCTGGGTAGCTATGTATAGGTGGGATAATTGCTGAAAGCATATAAGCAAGAAACCCTCTTCAAAAAGATTTCCCAATTAAGGCCGTGGAAGACTACCACGTTGATAGGCTAGGTGTGGAAGCATGGTAATGTGTGGAGCTAACTAGTACTAATAGCCTGATTGATTTATTTGTTTTCTATATGTGTATATGCAGTGTTAAATATTAAGTAAGTTTATTGAATTAGAGGTTTTTGTTAACTTGGTGGTTTTAGCAAAAATGAAACACCCGATCCCATCTCGAATTCGGAAGTGAAACTTTTTAGCGCTGATGGTACTTGAAAAGGGAGAGTAGGTCGCTGCCAAGTTTATAAAAATTTCTTTATTAATTAAGTGATAAACGTATTTTTATTTTAATTCCCTTGTTTTTTTAATTTCTGCTTTTTAGCAAAGTTGCCTGCCTTTTCTTATATTTCCTTGATTGTTTTTTATTATATTATCTAGCTTTGTTCCTACTTCTTCTTTATATAATTGGTTTTCTTTTAAAAGAGAATAACTGATTTCTAATAACACTACATTACTTTCTGCCTCTAATAATTTTTGTTGCTTGAATGCTGCCTTCCAATCTATCCATGTTCCTTTCCCATTTTCTTTAGAAGGAAATAAAGGTCCATACATCTCACTAAAGTTTGTATCACTTGCCTCTTTTATGTGCGCCATCATTCACCACACCTATTAATCAATTTTAAAAATTTTACCTATGTTATCATAAATAATATAGTTGTAAATACCTTAATTGAGATTTTTTCTTATTTTATTTTTTTTAAGCAAATGGTTATATCTTGCCATAAGTTTTTATAACTTGCTTGCATAATATTTTTATGAGTTAATATTATGTAGTAGTATCCTATATTACTTATATCTAAAATGCTAGTTCTAGCAAGCGCTCGTAATCGTCTTTTGATTTTGTTTCTTTTTGTTGTTTTTCCGGCTTTTTTACTAATAACAATGCCTACCCTGATTATGTCAACATACTTTTCAGGCGCTCTCTCTTTTATGGCATATAATGATATATAAAGCCCACGGTAAAAAAGATTATCAAGTGCTAGTTTGTTTTTAAAGGCAAGTGAAAAATCTTTTTTTTTATGCTTGATAACTTGATTATGCACATAATTTTTTACACCCTAATGAACGACGCCTATTGAGGATTTTTCTTCCAGCTCTTGTTGCCATACGCGAACGAAAGCCGTGCCTACGTTTTCTTATCAAATTTTTTGGTTGAAATGTTCTTTTCATTGTTTTTATAAATATAATTAGCTATTTTAAATAGTTTTACTTTATTGTCAAATGATGGTTGCATTATATGTATTGAATGCTCTTAAAAATTGTATTCTCGTAAAATAAGATTCGATATGTGAGCAGATGAATTCATTGACAATAATCCTTTTCATACCTGTACTACTGGTTCTTTTATTTTCCTTCAGTAAGTTTCAGCGGATAGACAAGGTTAAATTTTATTTATGCCTTAGTTGTATATGGATGTTAACTTGGTCGTTAATACTCTGTGACGATTACTTTATAACTTCTGTTTCTATAGCATTCCTTTTTTTCATGTTTGCTTTTATTTTTAAGAGTAGAAGAAGTAAGTTAATCAAATTTTCATTATTTGTGGCTCTAGCCATATCGTTTTTTATCACTTTATTTATAATGCTATCTATTCTTACTCAATCTATTGAATTTTTTAAAAAGGTATCTATTTCAGAATTCTTGTTTTGCTTAAAATGGGGCCACAGTGTAGTAGCTATCAATGAAGAAAAGGTAGGGTGTTTCGGTATAACTCCGCTTTTGGTTGGTACATTAGTTATAACTATTGTAGCAATGCTAGTTGCTGTTCCGCTAGGTTTATTTTCTGCAATATATATTAGTGAATATGCGAGTGAGAAAGTACGTTACATTGTTAATACAACGTTGCAAGTTTTGTCTGCTATTCCTACGGTTGTATATGGATATTTCTCGGTTGTATTTTTATCTTCCTTTGTAAAGCAGATAGCAAGTTTTTTTGGTTTAAATATACACTCAGAAAGTGCCTTAGTTGCTGGTTTATCGATAGGGATAATGATTCTACCTTTTATTATTTCTTTATTAGAGGATGCGATTAGGTCTGTGCCAAAAAGCTTACGTTATGGCTTTATGGCGTTGGGGGCGACTCCAGCAGAAACTATATGGCACATAACAATACCTTATGCAATGCCTACAATTTTAAGTGCAATTTTATTATCGATTTCAAGAGTAATAGGCGAAACAATGATAGTACTGATGGCTGTGGGAATCAACTCAAATTTGACTTTCAATCCTCTTAATTCAGTTACTACCATTACTGTACAAATCGCCACATTACTTACCGGGGATCAGGATTTCAATAGCATACAAACTCTTGCTGCTTATGCGCTTAGTTTAGTACTATTTATTATTACTTGGTTATTAAATGCTTTTGCATTGTTTATAATAAAGCGTAATTAGCAAATGTTGTTGCAAAATTTCTATTTATAATATAAGATTTATTTTCTTCAGAGTTCTTTAGGGGCTTTTTTGTTAAATTATAGTTGTTAGGTGATAAAAGTAAAGGAATGAATGTAGGTAGAACGGTTAAGATAACTCAAGCAGTTGTTGATTTAAAATTTGAGGGCGAACTACCTAGAATATTTAATGCTTTAAAGAGCAAACTAGAATATAGAGGCAAGGAGCTAATTTTAGAGGTTTCGCAGCATATAGGTGACAATATAGTCCGTTGTATTGCTATGGATAGCACAAATGGTGTATCAAGAAATGACGAGTTTGTTGATACAGGTGCACCAATATCAGTTCCGGTTGGGCGTTCAACTTTAGGAAGGATTTTTAATGTTGTTGGAGAGGTTATAGATGAATGTGGCCCACTGAAAGGAAAGTATGATTTAGAATCTATACACAGAGTGCCTCCAAGTTTTACTGAACAGAAAATACAGGAGGAAGTTTTAGTTACGGGAATAAAAGTTATAGATCTTCTTGCGCCTTACCTTAAAGGAGGAAAAATTGGCTTGTTTGGTGGAGCTGGTGTCGGTAAAACAGTTCTAATAATGGAGTTGATTAATAATATAGCAAAAGCTCATAAAGGATTTTCTGTGTTTGCTGGGGTAGGGGAGAGAACGCGTGAGGGTAATGACCTTTATCACGAGATGATCACTTCAAATGTAATAAATGTCAATGAACACGAAAAATCTCAAGCTGTTTTGGTTTATGGTCAGATGAATGAACCTCCCGGAGCAAGGGCTAGAGTTGCTTTGACAGCACTAACTATGGCAGAGTATTTTCGTGATCATGAAAACCAAGATGTTCTATTTTTTGTGGACAATATCTTCCGTTTTACACAAGCTGGTTCGGAAATTTCTGCTTTGCTTGGAAGAATACCTTCAGCTGTTGGTTATCAGCCAACCCTTGCAACAGATATGGGTGCAATGCAGGAGAGAATAGCTTCGACTACTTCAGGCTCTATTACTTCTGTACAAGCTATATATGTTCCTGCAGATGATCTAACTGATCCGGCTCCAGCAACTACATTCTCTCACCTTGATTCAACCACAGTATTGTCAAGACAAATAGCTGAAATGGGGATATATCCTGCTGTTGATCCACTTGATTCAACGTCTCAATCTTTGTCTGCTGAAATTGTTGGTGAAGAGCATTATAAGGTAACTTCTGAGGTAAAACGTATATTGCAAACTTATAAATCATTGCAAGATATTATTGCCATACTTGGTATGGATGAACTGTCTGATGAGGATAAAATTACTGTTGATAGAGCTCGTAAAATTCAGAAGTTTTTTTCTCAACCTTTTCATGTTGCGGAAGTATTTACTGGTATGCCTGGTAAATTTGTTTCACTTTCTGATACTGTTTCCAGTTTTAAGGGGATTGTTGAAGGCGAGTATGACCACTTACCAGAAGCTGCATTTTATATGGTAGGGAATATAGATGAAGCGATAAAAAAGGCTGAATTAATCGAGGATGAAACTAAAGTTGGAGCTAAAAGTTAAGAGTTATGAAAGTACAATTTTTCTCTCCTGATGATCAGATTTCATTCAAAAGGGTAGTTTCTCTTTCAGTAAATGGGCTCGAAGGGAAGCTGGTGATTTTAGCTCACCATTCTCCTTACTTAATTTATTTATTACCTAGTGTAATTACTGTTAAAGCTGTTATCCAGAAGGAGAAGAAGGTTGTGATTGATAATGGAATATTGGAAGTTGCAGGTAATAGTTGTAACATTATGACAAATCAAGTTCAGATTTTTGATCATGTGATTCATGATGAAGAGCTACTTAAAAATAAGAGAATTAGTATGTATTTAAGTTATCTTAATGGTAAGTTTCTTTCTTAGCTATTTTAAGCAAAAAGTCGATTATCATTCAAGTAGCTGTAAGGTTTTTGCTCATGGTCCTCTTTTTTTGTTATCCCAGTGCCCAGACACACAACTGTATGAACACTGTGGTTTGAGTTTACCAGGAGGGTGTTATCTCGGCGCTCCTTCCTTATTATTCAAGTGTATGGCACTAGGATTTAGGAAAAAGAATGATGTCATCCCAGTACCCAGACATACAACTGTACAAGCATTGCGATTTAGACCTACCAAGGGGATATTATCCCAGTGCTCCTTCCTTGTTATCCAAGTGTATAACACTAAGATCCAGCTTTCCATGCAGTCTCATCAAAAATATTTATTTCAAGTAAAGCCAGCTTGCTTTTATGATTATCGACTCGGTGTGCTTACTTACAACCAGCATTCCTGGATCTTAGTGTCAAGCACTGGGGTAATACCAGTATTTGATATCTTGTATTTGCCCTACTACAACATAAAAAGTTTGTACAGCTGCGTGTCCAAGCACTGGCATGAAATCATCTTGGTAGGGGTTGCTCTCAAAATACAATGTTTGTACGGTTATGTGTTAAGCTACTTGGATAACATCTTTCTTCTTGGTACAAATTACCCTTACTTGATATTTGTACAGTTATGCTTGAGTGACATCAGCAAATTGGTGTCTTATTCTACCATGACTGAGGAAGTTCGTACGGTTATAAGTCAAGCAGTAGGATGGCAAGATTCTACAGGGATATTTTTTTTCGTGGAAGGTTAATATGAAAATTTTTCTTGATAGCGTTGATTTAAATGAAATTGAAGAACTGAAAGAGTTTATTGATGGTATAACAACCAATCCTTCTTTAATAGCAAAATCTGGGCGTGAAGATAAATACGAGGATTTAATAAGTGAAATATGCTCTATTATAACGGGGCCTGTTAGTGTTGAAGTTGTTGCAAATAATCATGAAGATATGGTTAAAGAAGGCCTTAAGTTAACAAAAATCGCTAGTAATATTGTAGTAAAATTGCCTCTTACATATGAAGGATTAATTTCTTGTAAAAAGTTGTGGACAGAATATAAAATACCTGCTAATATAACACTATGTTTTTCTCCTGGACAAGCACTGCTTGCCGCTAAGGCCGGTGCTTGTTTTATTTCTCCCTTTGTTGGTCGCCTTGATGATATAAGCTATGATGGCTTGTTGCTAATAGAAGATATATGCACTATATATTCTAATTATAGCTTTGATACTAAAATTCTCGTTGCGTCGGTAAGGAGTCCAACACATGTAATAGAAGCTGCAAGGCTTGGTGCTAATTCAATTACTGTGCCAGCAAAAGTGCTTAGACAATTACTTAACCATCCACTTACCGACCAGGGGCTTGCAATATTTGAAAAAGACTGGAGTACAAAACAATAAACAATCAAAGGAATTTGCTAAGTGAGAAAAGGCAAAAAACATATTAACCTAAAGCATATGAAGCTTTGCTATTTCACAATCTAATGTTAAAAATCATAGGTATACTAGTTAGCTTTTTGACTTAAGAATGAAAGTCAAGTGTCAGATGTTATGCTGCTACTGTTACTATGAAAAACCTTTTCACACGTGAAGTTGGCAACATGCCCTTATTACCATAAGGGCGATAAGCTACACAGCGTAGAGAACCATAAAGCTATAGGCATCTGAGATT